>NZ_JBHVKW010000031.1:0-71834 GCF_042797905.1 Amycolatopsis sp. NPDC057786 | reverse complement strand
CCTTGAGGGACTCTGGGTCCCTCAAGGAGGCCTTCACGGAATCGAGCCGGGGAATCTAAGCGTCCACGTGGGTCGGTTCGGCAGAGTCGTCGAGTTCGCGCACGTCGGCCATCCGCAGGCCGGCGATCAACCCGGAGAGGCCCTGGTGACCTTCCGGCCGGAAGGCGAGGATGCCGCTGGCGAAGAACAACAGGTTCGCCAACGGCTCGAACCCGCCGTTGACCACCGACGCCAAGGTCAGCAGCGTGAAATAGCCACCGGAACCGGCCAGGAACCGCACGATCATCCGCCACAGGGCGGGTTTCCCGCCGTCCGGCCCGGCGGGGCGCAGCAGCACGACTCGCTGGCCGAAGCTGGCGCCGTTGCCCACGACGGGAACGACGAACAGCAGGAGCAGAGCCGGCAGGAAAGTGCCGATCAGCGCGGTCACCACGGTGTTCGGTTCGCCGGCGAGCAGGGTCGTCACGATGCCGACGGTGGTACCGAGCAGGACGACCGACACGACGTCGACGGCCATCCCGAGCAGGCGGCGGCGCGCGGTGACCGGCCGCGGCGTTCCCGGCGGCGCGGACGGCTCGTTGCCCGGCAGCAGCCGCAACAGCGGGGCGAGGCCGAAACCGACGGCGGCACCGAGGGTGTTGGTCAGCAGGTCGTCGACGTCGGCCAGCCGGTACGGGCACTCGAACAGGAACCAGACCCCGGTCAGCTGCGTGCACTCGATGAACAGCGAGACCGCGAAGCCGATCGCGACGGTGGCCGCGAAACCGCGCCGGAAGAGGTACCGCACGAACATCCCCAACGGCACGAACAAGGCGATGTTGAACACCGCCTGCTGGACGGCGGGATTGCGCAGGAACGCGCGCGGGCCCGCTCCGGTCTGTTCGCGGCGGATGTCGTCGACGAACTGGAACGGGCGCAGTTGCAGATGGCTGGAGGCGTGCTCGGCGCACCACGCCGCCGTCGTCTCCGGGATGGGGAGCAAGGTGTAGGTCCACAGGGACATGGCATAGACCAGGAATCCGAACACCAGCAGGACCCGCCAGAGCCCGAGCTCCCCGCGGCGCCGGTAACTCGCGGCGATGTACGGGACGGCCAGGAGGCCCGCGAGCACGAACCCCGCGAAGATCGCGATGACCGCGGAGATGGTCGGATCAGTCACTCGCGGACGCTAACAACGCGCGCTCCGGCGCACCCGTCACGCCACCTGGCCGGGTGACGGAGTCGGCGGGGGCGAGGGTGCGCTGATGCGCGAGCGCGGCGATGGCGAAGGTCAGATGGACGACGACCCAGTTGCGGTCTTCGCGATGGACCCGCTGCAGCAGGTCGAGAGAAGCGTCGCCCGGCGTACGTCCCTGACGGCAGGCGTCGATGAACGCCTGGGTCAGTTCGTCGACGTTCCTCCGGAACTCCGCGAAGGTGTCGGAGGGCTGGGCGTTGGTGCAGAAATCCACGGTCACGTCACAGAGCGTTCCATAGCGCGACGCAAAGTTACGAATTGGCGCAGCCCGAATCACTCACGTGAGGTAGGCCTCGCGCGAATCTGTGCTCTGCGTCACGCCGAAGCGAGTCCGGCGGGCATCCGGCGTTCCCGTTCGGCCGCTTGCGCCCGGCGGGTGACCGGGAAGCGCTGATCGAGTTCGACCAGCAGCGGGGTCGCCGCCATCAGTGCCAGAAGGGCGAGCCCGGCGTATGCGCCCAGAGTCGCGATGATCGTCATTTCGGCCTCCTCGGTCTCCGTGCCGCCTGTTCCGGCGGCCTGGAACCAGGATCGCCTCCCGGACAGGGGCGGCGGATCGGTCATCCGGCGGAGACACCTCGACCGGTCGGCCTTTTCGGCACTGCCCGATCGGCCGATCCCGGGCGGCGGTGCAGCAGGTCGAACCGCGACCACATGGCCTCGGCCGCCTCGATGGACTCGCCGGTGCGGACGGGATCGACGGCGGCGAGTTGCGCGACGATCGCCTGCACCAGGCTCATCCCCGCGGTCAGCGACGGGAAGAAGGTCACGCCCTCGGCGGGCACCATCAACACCTGTTCGACCGCCGCCGCCAGCGCGGGACTGGCCGCGTCGGTGATGGCGAAGGCACGCGCCCCCCTGGCCTTGGCCTCGTTCGCGGCGAGCACCGTGCTTTCGTACAACCGCCAGAAACTGATCGCGATGAGCACGTCTTCGGACGTCAGTTTCGCCGTGGCGTTGGCCAGTTCGGCGTCGCCCGCCGTGATCGCGTGGACGTCGTACCCGGCGAGCCGGGCGTTGTGCGCGAACGCGATCCCGACCGCGGCGTAGCTGCCGTCCGCGATCACGACCGTGCGGCGCGCCCCGGCGACGGCCTCCGCGACGTTGCGGATCTCGTCCTCGGCGACGCGCCGGTTGAGCAGAGCGAGGCTGTCGAGGTCGCGGCGCAAAGACGCCGAACCGGGCGAGTCGACGTCCCGGTGTTCCTCGGCCACCTGCGGCGCGCTCAGCGACGACATGTACCGCGCCCGCAACTCCTGTTGCAGCGCCGGCCATCCGGCGAAGCCCAGCGCCTGCGCCGTCCGGGTGACCGTGGCGACGTTGACCCCGGCGAGCTGGGCGAGCTCGGCCGTCGAGCCGAACGACGCCCGGCGCGGTTGCGAGACCAGCACTTCGAGCACGGCGGCCGCCTTCGGCCGCAGGCCGCGCTCCGGTGCGCGGTCCCGAAGCCACGCCTCGAAACCGTCGTCGGTTCCCGTCCCTGTCACGCGCACCCTCCCTCGACGGCGTCACGGTAACGCATCGTGCCCGGCGGACCACTTGCAACAACCATTGCAGTTTTGCCGAAACGCAGTATACGTTGTCCGCACTCTCGTCTCTCCTAGTCGACCGAACCACGGAAGGCGTTCCCCATGACGCTTCTGGCACGACTGGACCGGCTCCCGCTGAGCCGTCCCCATTACAAACTCCTGCTCATCGGCGGGCTCGGCTACACCTTCGACGGGATGGACTCCGCCGTCGTCGCCTTCCTCCTTCCGAGCGCGAAAGCAGCCTGGGGCCTCGACAACGGCCAGCTCGGGCTGATCGGTTCGGCGACGCCGTTCGGCTTCCTCTTCGGCGCGATCGCCGCCGGGCTGCTGGGCGATCGCATCGGCCGCAAGAAGGTCATGATGTACGCACTGGCCTTCTACGCGGTGTTCTCGGTGGTAGCCGCATTCTCCCCCAACTACGAGGTCTTCCTGGGCGCCAGGGTGCTGGCCGGGGCGGGCGCCGGTGCCGAAAGCGCGATCATCGCGCCGTTCCTGTCGGAGTTCGTCCCCGCCAAGCGGCGCGGCTGGTTCGTCGGCGCGCTGGCCGGATTCTTCTCGTTCGGGTTCGTCATGGCCGCGCTGATCGGGCGGTTCGTCGTCCCGACGGTGCCGGAGGGCTGGCGGGTCGCACAGCTGATCACCGCGCTGCCGATCGTCATGCTGCTGTGGTGGCGCCGCTCGCTGCCGGAATCACCGAGGTTCCTGGTCGCGAACGGACGGCACACCGAGGCGGAGAAGATCGTCGCGAAACTGGAGCGGGACGTCGAAAAGGCGACGGGGCAAGCACTTCCCGCAGTCGCGGCGGCCGACGCCCAGCCCGCGACGGAGACCCCCAAGGTCAATCTCCTCAGCGCGCTGAAGTTCCTGTGGAGCCCGGCGATGGCGCGCCGCACCGCGGTGATCTGGACCGTGTGGTTCGTGATCACGTTCTCCTACTACGGCTTCTTCTCCTGGATCCCGACGCTGCTCGTCGAGCGCGGCATCACGGTGACCAAGAGCTTCGAGTTCTCGATCATCATCTACCTGGCGCAGATCCCCGGGTACTTCTCCGCCGCCTGGCTGTCGGAACGGCTCGACCGCAAGCACACCATCGCGTTGTACCTCGCGGGCTCCGCGGTGAGCGCGTTCTGGCTGAGCCAGATGGACGCGCCGTGGTCGATCACCCTCGCCGGGGCGGTGCTGTCGTTCTTCCTCAACGGCACCTACGCCGGCGTGTACTCCTACACCCCCGAGGTGTTCCCGACCTGGATCCGCGCCAGCGGGACCGGGCTGTCCAGCGCGTTCGGCCGGGTCGGCAGCATCCTCGCCCCGACGATCATCGGCCTGTCCGCGGCGAGCCTCGGCTTCGCCGGCGTCTTCGGCATGACCACCGCCGTCCTGGTGGCCGGGGTGGTGGTCGTGGTCGTCTTCGGCCTGTCCACCGCCGGCCGCTCACTCGAAGAACTGACCGAACACGGCGCGCCCGTGAAAACCGCGAAGGAGATGACCAAGTGACCGTGTCGCTGTCCACTGTGGAGGACAAGACCCGAGCCACGATCGGCGTACGGCTGTTCACCGTACTGGCCTGGGTGCCCGAACGGCGGGCTCTGCGACGGGTGCACAGCAGCCACCCCGTCGAGTACCCGGTGGGCGGCGAGAAGACCGTCGAGGTGGCCGCGGGATGGCTGGAGCGGTGCATCACCGGGCAGGAGCCCTACTTCGGGCCGGACAGCGCGGCCGTGCGGGAGATCTTCGCCGACCACGAACTCATCGACCGGCTGGGCTGCGGCGCGGTCATCAACGTGCCGGTGGTGGACGACGGCCGCACGCTCGGCGTCCTCAACCTCCTCGACGCCGAAGGCAGCTACGACGACGATTCGGTCACGGCGGCCCGTTCACTGGCACCGTTGGCGATCCCGGCCCTGCGCGAACTCCTGGAGGAGACCCGATGAACGGATCGCTGCTGCTGCGCAACGCCCGTCTGCTCGACCCGGTCAAGGGCGAATACACCGAGGGCGACCTTCGGTGCGCCGACGGCCGGATCGTAGAGATCGGCGACGGGCTCACCGCGTCCGACACGCGGACCGAGGACCTGCGCGGCGCGTTCGTGCTGCCCGGACTGATCGACGCCCACGTGCACGTCACCGCGTCGACCGCGGATCTGGGGTCGTTGCCCGCGTCGTCGCCGTCCTACGTGGCCGCGCACAGTGCCCGCACCATGAGCCGCATGCTGGACCGCGGCTTCACGACGGTCCGCGACGCTTCCGGCGCCGACTACGGCCTCGCCGACGCGCAGGCCGAGGGCCTGTTCCGCGGTCCGCGGCTGCTGTTCTGCGGACGCGCGCTGAGCCAGACCGGCGGGCACGGCGACAGCCGGACGCGCGGCGCCAACGCCAGCGACGACCACCCGTGCTGCGCCGGTCTCGGCCGGGTCGCCGACGGGGTCGACGCGGTCCGCGCCGCGGCGCGCGACGAACTGCGCAAGGGAGCGCACCACATCAAGGTGATGGCCTCCGGCGGCGTCGCCTCCCCCACCGACCGGATCGACTCCACGCAGTACTCCGCCGAAGAACTGCGCGCCATCGTCGAGGAGGCGGAGGCGGCCAACCGTTACGTCGCCGCGCACGCCTACACCGCCCGCGCCGTGAACCGCGCGCTGGAACTGGGCGTGCGGTCGATCGAACACGGCAACCTGATCGACGACCGCAGTGTCGAACTGTTCCTCCGGCACGACGCGTACCTCGTGCCCACCCTGGTCACGTACTGGGCGCTGAAGGAGGAAGGGCGCGAGCACGGGCTGCCGGAATCCAGCTGGCGCAAGGTCGACGAGGTGCTCGGCGCGGGCATGGCAGCCCTCGAGAAGGCGGCCAAGGGCGGGGTGAAACTCGTTTACGGCAGCGATCTGCTCGGCGGGATGCACCGGCACCAGAACCACGAGTTCCGGCTGCGCGGCGAGGTCCAGTCCGCGCTGGAGGTGGTCCGCTCCGCGACGTCGACGGCGGCGGATCTGCTGAACCTGACCGGCGAGATCGGCACGCTGGCGCCGGGCGCGCACGCGGACCTGGTGATCGTCGACCGGGATCCGCTGGAGGACATCGGTGTCCTCGCCGAGCCGGAGAAGTTCCGGCACATCGTGCAGGGCGGGACCGTCGTGTCCGCCTGACCCGGTACCGGCGCCTTGGGGTCGCCGAGTCCGTCACAGGACGAAGCCCGCGGGGAACGGGTCGTCCGGGTCCAGCAGGTAGGTGGCGTTGCCGGTGATCCAGGCACGTCCGGAGAACTCCGGCACCACGGCGGGAACGCCGCCGACGGTGGTCTCGGCGACGAGTTCGCCGGTGAAGGTCGTGCCGATGAACGAGCTGTTCTCGAACGGCGTGTGCAGCGGGAGCTCACCTCGAGCGTGGAGCTGGGCCATGCGCGCGGAAGTGCCTGTGCCGCAAGGCGACCGGTCGAACCAGCCCGGATGGATCGCCATGGCGTTCCGCGACGCGCGGGCGTCCGACCCCGGCGCGAGGAACTGGACGTGCTTGCAGCCGCCGATCAGCGGATCGGCGGGATGTTTCGGCGGACGCCGGTCGTTGATCGCCGCCATGATGTCCAGCCCCGCGGCCAGGATCCGGTCCTTCTCCGCCCGGTCGAACGGGATGTCCACTTGGGACAGTTCGAGGATGGCGTAGAAATTTCCACCGTAGGCCAGGTCGTACCGCACCTCGCCGAGGCCGGGCACGTCGACGACGGCGTCCCGCTCGGCGAGGAAGGACGCGACGTTGCGGAGCTTGACGCGGACCGCGCGGCCGTCCCGGACCTCGACCTCCGCGTGCACGAGCCCGGCGGGGGTGTCCAGTCGCACGACGGTCTTCGGTTCGGTCACCTCGACCATTCCGGTCTCCACCAGCACGGTCGCCACGCCGATCGTGCCGTGCCCGCACATCGGCAGGCAGCCGGACACCTCGATGTACACCACGCCCCAGTCGGCGTCCGGCCTGGCGGGCGGCTGCAGGATCGCGCCGCTCATCGCCGAATGGCCGCGCGGCTCGTTCATCAGGAACTGCCGCAGGTGGTCAAGGTGCTCCATGAAGTACCGGCGGCGTTCGGCCATCGTGTCGCCGGGGATGACGCCGATCCCGCCGGTCACCACCCGGGTCGGCATGCCCTCGGTATGCGAGTCGACGGCGGTGATGGACCGGATCGACCGCACCTATTCCACCCCCAGCGAAGCGAGCGCGCGGCGCATGTCGGCGGTGACCTGCTCACGGTGTTCCTCGGTCAGCGGCCCGCGCGGCGGACGGCACGGCCCGCCGTAGCGGCCGACGAGATCCATCCCGAGTTTGATCGCCTGGACGAACTCGGTGCGCGAGTCCCAGCGGAACGCGGCCACCAGCGGTTCGTACAGCGCCCTGGCCTCCTCGATCTTGCCGGACCGCGCCAAGTCGAACAGGCGCACCGACTCGGCGGGGAACACGTTGGGGAATCCGGCGAACCAGCCGGTCGCGCCCATCAGCAGGCTTTCCAGCACGACGTCGTCCGCGCCGCTGATCACGTCCAGGCCCGGTGCCCGCTCGCGGATCTCCAGCACCCGCCGGACGTCGCCGGAGAACTCCTTGACCGCGACCACGTTGTCGATCCGCGCGATCTCGGCGAGCAGTGCGGGCGTGAGGTCGACCTTGGTGTCGATGGGGTTGTTGTAGACCATCACCGGCAGCCCGACCGACGCCACGGCTTCGAAATGCGCGAGCACCTCGCCGCGGTTCGCGCGGTACATCGTGGGCGGCAGGCACAGCAGGCCGTCGGCGCCGTCCTCGGCGGCGACCTCGGCCCAGTACCTGGCCTGGTGCGATCCGGGGCCGTGCACACCGACGACGACGATCCCGTCCTCACCGACGGTTTCGATCGCGGTCCGGGCGACGCGACGGCGTTCCTCGTCGGTCAGCGACGAGTATTCGCCGAGCGAGCCGTTCGGGCCGACGCCCCGGCAGCCGTTGTCGACCAGCCATCGGCAATGCTCGGCGTAGGCGTCGTAGTCCACGGCCAGCCCGGCGGGGGCCGACGCGTCCGCCCGGTACGGGAGGGCGGTCGCGACGACGACGCCACCGAGGTCGGGGGTGCTCATTCGGGTTCTCCTTCGGTTCGGGCGGCGAGTTCCCCCAGCCGGATCGGCTGGACGATCGGGCGGTGGTGCCGTTCGGTGCCTCCGCAGAGTTCGGACACGGTCGGACCGCAGATACGGCCCTGGCACGGGCCGAGGCCGGCCCGGGTGCCGAGTTTCAGTGCGTGCGGACCGGGACGGACCGTGTCCTCGGCCGCGCGCGTCAGTTCGCCGTACGTCGTTTCCTCACAGCGGCAGACGATCGTGTCTTCGCGCAGCCAGCTTCGCCAGGCCGCACCGATCGGGTGGGCCGTGGCGAGACGTTCGGCGAAGGTGAGGGCGCGATCGCGGGCGCGGATCAGCTCCGGCGACGGCTCCCCACCGGCGGCGACGCAGCCTGCCACCGCTCCCTCGGCCGCGGCGGTGACGGCGCCGCCGATCCCGGTGATCTCTCCCGCGGCGAAGACACCGTCCACTGTGGTCCGTTGCGCGGCGTCGACCCGTACGAAACCGCCGTCCAACACACAGCCCGCGGCGACGGCCAGCTCCGGCTGCGGGACGAAACCGTGGCCGACGCAGACCGCGTCGACCTCGTAGGTCCGCTCGGTACCAGGAACGGTCGACCAGTCCGCGCGAACCCGCGCGGTCACGACCTCGCGGACGCGGTCCGCCCCGCGTGCCTCGATCACGGCCTGCCCCAGCCGGTACGGGACCCGATGCCGGGCCAGGGTCGCGGCATAGCGCACCAGTTCACCGGCCTTCCCGGCGTGAGCGGCCAAGCGCCACGGACGGGACGACCATCCTTTTCGGACGGTCGAGAACGGGTTCGCCTCCAGCACCGCGACCACCTCCGCCCCGACGCCCAGCAACGATTCCGCGACCGGCAGCAGGAACGGCCCGGCCCCGGCGACGAGGACCCGCCCACCGATCGCGACCCGCTCCCCCTTCGCCAGCGCCTGCGCCGCGCCCGCGGTGTACACGCCGGGCAGTTCCCAGCCGGGGAACGGCAGGGTGCGATCGTGCGCGCCGGTCGCCAGGATCAGGGCGTCCGGGACGAGGGCCAGCCGCCGCCGTCCACTTCCGTCGGTCTGCCCACGCAGGACGTGCACCGTCTTCTCCGCGCGGTCGAACGCCCAGACGGTGGAGCCGGGCCACCACCGGCACCGCGGATGCGCGAGCACCCGGCGCCGCCGGCCGAACTCCGCCCGGCCGTGCTGGACCCGCTCGGGGTACCGCGCCGCGTACGCCTCGGGGAGCATCCGGTGGTACTGGCCGCCGGGGGTGTCCGCCTGGTCCAGCACCGTGACCCGGGCACCGGCCCGCAGCGCGTGTTCGGCCGCCGCGAGCCCGGCGGGCCCCGCGCCGACGATCACCACGTTCACGACCTCTCCTCACGGGACTGGGTGCGGATTTCGTCCCCGTCGGCTGCCGGGCGGCGGCAGGCGCGGACGTCGGGCACGTCGTTCACCGTGAGCAGGCAGTCGAAGCACGCGCCGATACCGCAGAACACCCCGCGCGGCGCGCCGGACCGTGTGGTGCGCCAGGAGGTCCGGCCCGCCGCGAGCAGGATTCCCGCCACGCTCTGCCCGGCGATCCCGGCCAGGGGCTCGCCGTCGACGGTGATCCGGATCGGCCGGTCGGTGCGGCCGACCGGATCGCGATCGCGCGGCAGCAGTCGTCCGCTCATGCGGCCACCTCCGCCAGTACGGCCGGACGGTCCACAGTGAACTCTTCGACGGGCATCGCGGGCTCCGTCCCCGTGAGCAGTTCGCGCAGCAACCGCGCGGTGCCAACGCTCAGCCCGATGCCGGCGCCCTCGTGCCCGGTCGCGTGCCAGAGGTTCCCCAGCCGCGGATCCTCGCCGAGCACCGGGAGATGGTCGTCCACGTAGGGCCGGAAGCCGCCGTACGCCCGCATGATCGCGGCGTCGGCGAGCGCCGGGAACAGGCGCAGCGCCTTGGCCGCGATGGCGCTCAGCACGTCCGGGCGGATCGCGTCGTCGAAATCCACCCGTCGGCGTGAGGAGCCGATCAGGACGGTGCCTCCCCAGGTCGACTCGACGACGGCGGAGGTCCGCAACTCGCCCGAATCGGCACCGACCGCGCCGACGTAATCGGCGTCGTAGACCTTGTGCCGGACGACACCGGGCATCGGAGTGGTCACCAGCACCTCGCCCCGGCGGGGGCGGACCGCGATCGCGGCCCCGAGCCGCGCCGACACCTGACCGGCCCATGGGCCCGCGGCGTTCACGACGACGTCGGCCTCGATCACCTCACCGGGCACGCGGACACCGGTGATCCGTCCGTTGTGGACGGTCGCGCCGACGACCCCGGTGTCCGGGCGCAGCCGCGCGCCGTGGCGCAGCGCGGACCCCAGCAGGGCCAGCGCCGCTCCCGCGGGCTGGACTTGCGCGTCCTCCGGATAGTGGAACGCCGCGGTCACCTCGCGGGTCAGCGCGGGTTCCGCATCGGCGAGTTCCTTGGGGGACAACGGTTCCGCGCGAACACCGGTCTGCGACGCGGCGAACGCGGTGAGAGCGCGCGCACCCTCGTCGGTGGTGGCGACGACGATGCCGCCCTTGGGGTCGTATTCGATCGCCGAAGCGGCACGCGCGTCCTCGTCGGCGATCTCGGCGACCACCTGGGGCCACAACGCGGTCGAAAGCTTCGCGAGTTGGAGTTCCGCGCCGGGCCCCTTGTCGGAGACGAGGATATTGCCCTCACCGTGCGACGTGGTTCCCCCGGCGGGACGGCCGCGATCCACGACCACGACGTCGAAGCCCGCACGGCTCAGCTCACGAGCGCACGCGGCGCCGACGATCCCCGCGCCGAGAACGACCACGCGCGTTCGGTTCATCGACCCTCCTGCGTTCGGTAAAGCGAACGCTCGGAGCGTAAGTTCCACGCCGGAGGGGTGTCAATACCTCCGGCGCGGTCAGCCCTTCAGCACTGGATGCGGCCTGCCGTCCAGCCGTTCGTCGGCTCGGTACTGCAACAGGAGGACCGAATGCACCGGCCCCTCCGGCGCGGTGTAGCAATGCGGTTCGCGGGCGTCGAAGGCGACGTAATCCCCCGGTCCGACCTCGACGGTCCGGCCAGCCACCTCGACCCGCAGCGACCCCGACTGCACGATGGTGTGCTCGATTCCGACGTGCCCTTGCGAACGCTGTGGCGCGTCGCCGCGCACCACTTGGTCGTACACCTCGAAGACGCCGTCGCCGGTCTCGATCCGCCGCAGTGGCCGGAGATCCACTCCCTCACCGCTGAGCACCTCGACGTCGGCCCCGCGCACCACCGTGAGCGCACCGCCCGCCCGCTGGTCGAGCAGGTCGGAGATCGCCACTTCCAGCACCCTGGACAGGCTGAACACGGTCTCGATGGTCGGATTGCCGCCGCCGGACTCCAGTTGCGACAGCGTCGCCTTGCCGATGCCCGACCGCCGCGAAAGCTCCGACAGCGAGAGGTCCCTCGCCGCCCTGGCCGCGCGCAGATTGACCGCCAGCATGTCCCGGATCGAGGGCGTCTCGTCCTGCACCGCTTCTCCCTGCCGTTCGACAAACCGTACGATCGGCCCAGCGTATCGTTCGCTTTGCCGATCGAGTTCGCGGACATCATGACACGCCCGCGGCGGGGAGGGCGTCTTTCAGCTCCTGGCCGCCTGGACCCAGGCGGTGATCTCGTCGGCGGTGGAGGGGAAGTCTCCGGAGAGCAGGTCGTACCCCGATCCGGTGACCACGACGTCATCCTCGATCCGGACGCCGAGGCCGCGCAGCTCCGGCGGCACGGTGCGGTCGCCGGCGTGGAAGTACAGGCCGGGCTCCACCGCCAGCGCCATCCCCTCGGCGAGCGTGCCCTCGCGGTACGCGGACGGATGGGCGGCGGCGCAGTCGTGGACGTCCAGCCCGAGAAAATGGCCGGTACCGCAGACGATGTACCGGCGATGCTGCTGCCCGTCCGGCGACAGCGCTTCGTCCACCGACACCGGAAGCAGGCCCCAGTCGTGCAGCCCCTCCGCGAGCACGCGCAGCGCCGTCGCCTGGAACGCGCCGTAGTCCTGGCCGGGACGGACCTCGCCCAGCGCCGCGACGTGCGCCTTGTGCACCAGGTCGTAGACGTCGCGCTGTGCCACGGTGAACTCTCCGCCGACCGGGAAGGTGCGGGTGATGTCGGCCGTGTACAAGGAATCCACCTCGACGCCGGCGTCCAGCAGCAAGAGGCTGTCCTCGGTCACCCGCCCGTCGCAGCGCGTCCAGTGCAGGATCGGCGCGTGCGGCCCGGCCGCCACGATCGAGGTATAGCCGGGTCCGGTCCCCTCGGTGCGGGCACGGCGGTCGAAGGTGCCCTGGAGCCAGCGTTCCCCACCACCGCCGACCGCCTCGGGAAGCGCGGCCAGCACATCGGCGAACCCGAGGGCGGTGGCGTCGACGGCGGCACGCAACTGGCCGATCTCCCAGTCGTCCTTGATCCGGCGAAGCTCCGCGAGGACGGCCCGGAGCCGTTCGCTGTGGCCGAAGCCGTACGCATCGAGCGCGAGGTCGACCCCGGCGCCGACCAGGACGCTCGGATTCCGTCCCCGCAAGCCGTGCGGGAGGTCCTCCAGCGGACGGCATTCGATCCCGAGCGCGCGCTCGTACGCGGCCGGTCCGGCGGCGGAGCCGACCCACAGCGGGCTGGTGTCGGCGTCGCCCACGAAGTCGGGCTCGTGCGCCTCGGCGGGCCGCGGGACGTACAGCGTGGCGTGGTGGCTGTCGCCCGCCGGGGTCATCACGAGGATCGCGCCCTCACGCTGACACCCGGTGAGCCACACGAAGTCGCTGTCCGCGCGGAAACCGTGAAAGGTGTCGTTGGACCGCACCACGGCACGGCCCGCCGCGAGCGCGATCCGCTGACCGGGCAGTTCCGCCGACAGCCTGCCGCGATGGGCGGCGGCCGCCTCGGCGGTGCCCGGCGGCACCTCGACGAGGTCGTCGGCGGGCTCCCAGCCGTCGCTGATCCAGGTCCGGAATCCCTTGGCGGCCAGCAGCGCGCGCAGATCCGGCCGGGTTCGGTCGCCGCTCATCGGCTCCCCTTTCAGGTAGTCAAGGTTCTGGCCGCACCTTCGCATCGCGAACGGCCGGGCCGTAATGACCGGCGGCGATAGACTCCGCCTATGGCCCTGGAGATCCGGCACCTGCGGGCGATCTGCGCCATCGCCGAAGCGGGCAGCCTCTCCCAGGCGGCCGCCGCGCTGGGCATGTCCCAGCCGTCGCTGACCTCGCTGCTCCAGCGGCTCGAACGGCAGATCGGCGCGCCCCTGTTCGTCCGCAGCCACACCGGCGTGACCCCGACCCCGGTCGGCGAGCAGACGTTGCGCCGGGCGCTGACCCTGCTCGTGGAGTTCGACCGGTTCGAAAGCGACCTCCTCGGCGCGCTCGGCGACGGCCCGGTCCGGCTCGGATCGTCCCAAATGGACTGTCTGCCCACCTTCGTCGAACGGCTGGACGACGCGCTGCCGGGGCTGGACGTGACCGTCCACGTCGAACCCTCCAGCGCGGTACTGGCGCGGGCCCTCGCCCGCGCGACACTCGACATCGCCGTCATCGCCATGTCCGACGACCAGGAAGTGCCGCTGGCGAAACACCTCGGGCACCGGGTGCTGTTCTCGTGGGTGCCCGTGTTCATCGGTCTCCCCGCCCGGCACCGGCTCGCCGGCGGGTTCGAAGTCGACCTCGCCGAGCTCGCCGACGAAGCGTGGATCGGACCGCCCGGCCCCGAGGACGGCTCGCTGACGTCCCTGCGCGCGGCGGCGCATCGGGCCGGGTTCACGCCCCGGATCCGGTTCGAATGCCCCAACGGCGGCGGACGGCACCTGATCGCCGCCGGGCAGGCGGTGCAGCTCGTCGAACCCACCGCGCCCGAACTGCCCGGCATGGTCGTCCGGCCGCTGAAGGGCGACCCCATGCGGATGCGGCTCGTGCTGGCGTGGCGCAAGGAACGGCTGACGTGGGATCAGGTGGAGAACGTGTACCGCGCGGTGATGACGTCGTACACGCGGCACGCGATGGCGTCGGCCCCGTTCCGGACCTGGTGGGAGCGGCGGCGGAGTTCCCGGTCGTGGGACGGGCTGGTGGACTTCTTCCGGGTGACCGACTCCTGAGCGCGGGTCTGTAACCCGATCCCGCCTCGTCGCGATTGACCCCGTACCGAGTGAACGGAAACGGAGGATGATGCCGCAACGCCTGTGGCTGGGTCTGGCGGTCGTCTACGCGTGCACCGCCGTGGTCCAGCTCTACCTTCTCGCCAGCACCGGCGCCGTCTGGGCCGGGACACTCACCGCGGCCGGCTTCGCGGCGGCACTTCTGTGTCTTCTCGCCGCCTGGAAGTCCTCGAAACGAGAACGGGGCGACACAAGGGAAATCGACTCGCACCGCCCCTGACGGCCGGGTGAAGGGCTCCACTTCGCGGGTGACCATACACCGTCATGTATCCCACCGTTCACCGCTGACGGCCTTGCCAGGCGCGGTGAACGGCGTACCGTGAGAAGTACGTGAGGTTGAGTCCACCAGCCCGCGCGAACGACCCGCATGTCCGCGGCCCAGCACCTTGTCACAGGGCGACGCGGCGGCGAGTTGACTTGCGCAGCCGTTGTGCAGGCTTACCCGTTGTCGTCTCGTCCCGGCTTTCCGGGAGACAGCACCATGACCGAACGTATTCCTTTCACGCGGAGCAGCCGCGACGGTCCCGCGTTCCGCGCCCTTGCCCGGCCCACCGTCCCGCCGCCGCGTCCATCGGCCGAGAACCTGTTGCGGGTGAAGCGGATCCGGTGGAACGAAGACCTGCTCGTCGTCGCCGCGGCCGGGGAGATCGATCTCGCCACCGCGGGACGGCTGGAGCGCGCGCTCCGGGGCAGCCTTCCGGCCGCGACGGTGCTCGACCTCAGCGAGGTCGGCTTCCTCGGCGTCGCCGGGTTACGGGTCATCGAATCCGCCGCGGCCCGCGCCCGCTCCGAACGCCGCGCGACCGGGGTGGTCACGGACGCCCGGCCGGTACTGCGCCTGCTGCACCTGTTCGGCGTCGACAGCCAGATCCCCGTATACCGGCACCTCGACCACGCACTCCTCGAAGTGCCCAACCGCTGAGCGGCCCGCCGCTCAGGATCCGGCGAGCGGCAGGAGCGTGGAAAGTCCCGTCTTCGAGGCCAGCCGCCGGATCGTGGGCGACGGCAGGAAACTCAGGTCGACCCCCTGGGTACTGCACCGGTCGTTGATCCTGACCAGGGTCGCCAAACCGGTGGAATCGCAGAACTCCACGCCTTCGAGATCGACGACGAGCCTGCCCGGCGCGGGCTCCAGCGCGTTCTCGAACGTCTCCTTGAGGTCTTCGGAGGTCGTCAGATCGATCTCCCCCGCCACCGCGATGACGACCTCGGCGCCATCGGGCCTGGCGAGGGTCACCGAGAACGGGACCTCCCGGTTTTCGCCGTCTCCGCTCGTCACCGTCATCCACCCCTCGTGATCGGTACCCGACTGTCCCGAACATATCGGAAGACGGCGCCCGCTCGCGCGGCGCGCGTGTCCCGATCCGCGGCGGTGCCTTAGCCTTGTCGATGGATCCGGCGGTCGTGGACCGCGGCGGACGACGAGGAGAAGCTTCGTGATGCCGATCGACGAGCCGGTGCGCGACGGCACCGACGAGCTGGTCCTCGAGGTCGCCGCCGTCGCCGCCCAGGCTGCCGCGCTACGGGAGGTCCTGGTGAAATGGGCCCTCGAACGGGGTCTTCCCCGGGAGCTGGCCGAGGACCTCAAGCTCACCGCCTACGAAGCGATGACGAACGTCGTCAAGCACGCTTACCCCGACGGCACCGACGACAACGTCATGAGGGTGACCGCCGCCCACGGCGGCGGTCACCTCACGGTCGTCGTCGCCGATGAGGGCCGCTGGCGCGACGGACGCCGCCCGGACGGCGGACGCGGCCTGCCGATCATCCGCGCCTTCGCACCGGAGGCGACGGTGACGAGCACGCCGACCGGGACCATCGTCCGGCTCGCCTGGCCTTGCCCCACCGCCTGACCGGGGCGTCAGCCGGCGGTGACGAGCGTCTTCACGAACGTCGCACCGCGTGCGCGGCCCAGCGCCCGTTGATGCGGTGGACTTCGACGTCCCGTTCGTAACAGGCGGAGAGCCCTTCGCCGGTGAGGACCTCGTCGATCGGCCCCGCGCCGGTGACCTTGCCGCGGCGCACCATCAGCGCGTGCGTGGCCGTCGCCGGGATCTCCTCCAGGTGATGTGTCACGGTGACCGTCGCGAGCTCCGGCTGGGCCAGCGTCAGGTTCTCCAGCGCCATCAGGAGATCCTCGCGGCCTGGCAGGTCGAGACCGGCGAACGGCTCGTCCAGCAGGAGCAGCAGCGGGTCGGCCATGAGCGCCCTGGCGAGGCGGACCCTGGCACGTTCGCCCTGCGAGCAGACGCGCACCGGCCGGTCGCGCAGTTCGGCGCAGCCGACCAGTTCGAGCAGTTTCGACGCCCTGTCCCGGATCGCGTCGTCGTAGCGGTCCCACAGCGGCAGCACGCTTCCGCTGAACCCGGTGAGCACCACGGTGTGCGCGTCGTGATTCTCCGCGTCCGGCAGCCGCTGGTTCGCCCCGACGAAGCCGATATGCGTCCGCACGTCACGCAGGTCGACCGCGCCCATGCGATGGCCGAGGACGACGGCCGTCCCCGCGCTGGGGAACCGCTGGGTCGAGGCCACCGAAAGGATGGTCGACTTCCCGGCCCCGTTACGGCCGAGGACGACCCAGCGCTGGCCGTAGTCCACCCGCCAGTCGACGTCCGACACCAGCGGCACGCGACCGACGTGGACCTCGACCCCGGACAGCTCCACCGCGGGTCCGTCGAGATTCGGCTGCACGAAGACCGGCTTGTTCACGCGGTTCATGATCGCAGGGCGCGCGCCAGGGCCCCGTCGGGGGTCCGATCATCGGATGACGTCGTAGACCAGCTTCTGGACGCCGTTGCCGTAGGCCTCGCTCTCGACGAGCTTGAGGTTCTGCTTGTCCTTGTCGGTGTCGCCGAACAGCTTCTTGCCCGCGCCGAGCAGGACCGGGAACAGCAGCAGGTGGTAGCGGTCGACCAGACCGGCGTCGGCGAGGTTCCGGTTCAGCTCCGCGCTGCCGTGGATGATGATCGGCCCGCCCTCGGTCTCTTTGAGCTTCGCGACGTCGTCGAGGGAACGCAGGATCGTGATCTCGCCCCAGTTGTCGACGAGGTCCTCGTCCCGCAGCGTGGTCGAGACGACGTACTTCGGCATCGCGTTGTACGCGGCGAAGTCCTCGGTCATGCCGGGCCACACCGGCGAAAACACCTCGTAGCTGACCCGGCCCATCATCATCGCGGTGGCCTCGCCCTGCTCACGCCCCTTGAGCTCGAAGGCCGCTTCGTCGAACTCGATACCGTCGAAGGTCCAGCCGGAGTTGCGGTAGCCCGGCTCCCCGCCGGGCCCTTCGACGACGCCGTCGAGCGAGACGAACGCGGTGGCGATCAGGGTGCGCATCTGGTTTCTCCTTGGTCGTTTTGAACTGCTTTCGACACTACGTCGACCGGGGAACGACGGATTCGACACCGCGCCGGAAAAAAGTTTCAGCCTTCCGCGTCGCGCACGAGCAAGGCGATCTGCACCCGGTTCTCGACACCGAGTTTCGCGAGCATGCTGCTCGTGTGCGCCTTCACCGTCGCAACGGTGATGTGCAGTCTCCGCGCGACATCGGTGTTGGACAGGCCCTCGGCGATGGCGTTCGCGGTCTCGCGTTCGCGGTCGGTCAGGCCGGCCAGGAGCCCGCGGGCGGTGTCCCGGGACGCCCGGCGCGCGTCGGACGAGTGCGGCCCGGTGGCCGCGGCGATCAGCCGGGACGTCGCGGCGGGCGAGAGCGCGGGTTCGCCGGTCGCGACCGTCCGGATCGCGGCGAGGATCCGGGGCGGCGGCGTGTCCTTGAGGAGGAATCCGAGCGCGCCGACGCGCAGCGCGCCCAGCACCATCTCGTCGGAGTCGAACGTCGTGAGCACCAGGATCCGGGGCGGTTCCGGGAGCCGGAGGATCTCCTCGGTCGCGCTGATGCCGTCGCGTCCCGGCATCCGGACGTCCATCAGGACGACGTCGGGCCGCTGCTCCCCCACCACGGTCACCGCCGCGTCGCCGTCGGCGGCCTCGCCGACCACGACGAGGTCGGGTTCGCCGTCGACGATGAGCCGCAGCGCCATCCGCACCAGATGCTCGTCGTCGACGAGCACGACCCGCACCCGCTCGCCGCCCATTCACTCGCTCCCTTCGCGGACCGGCCACGGCAACCGCGCGGCGAGGACGAACCCGCCGTCCGGTTCCGCGTGGTGGTCCAGCACGCCACCTGCCAGTCCGACCCGCTCGGAGAGCCCGAGCAGCCCGAAACCCGAGGTGGGCGGGCCCGCGACCGCCCGAGCCGCACCGGAATCCCGGATCGTCGCCCGCACGCCCTCCCCCGCTTCCCCCTCGACGGTGACGGCCACTTTCGCCCCCGGCGCGTGTTTGCCCGCGTTGGTCAGGCCCTCCTGGACGACCCGGTAGACGGTCCTCGTGATCGCGTCGGGCGGCTCGCCCGGGATCGTGGTCGTCAACGAGACGTCCAGTCCCAGCGCCCGCGCGTCCGCGACCAGCTCCGGCAGGTCGGCGAGCGAAGGCTGCGGTGGTTCCAGCTCCTCCGGGCCCGCCCGGAGCACGCCCAGGACGTCCCGCAGCTCCTCCAGCGCCTGATGGGAGCCGTCGGCGATCCCGCGGGCCAGTTCCGCGATCTGGTCGGCGGGCAGATCAGGACGGTGCCCCAGCACCCCGGCCTGCATCGCGACCAGCGAGACCCGGTGCGCGAGGACGTCGTGCATCTCGCGGGCGATCCGGTGCCGCTCCATGATCCGTGCCTCGGCCGCCCGCGCGGCCTGCTCCCGTTCCGCGCTTTCGACCCGCTCGCGCAGGGAGCGCACCTCCTCCCGGCGAGCCCCGATCGCGGCGCCAACGGCCACCACGATGCCCACCAGCAAGGTGGGAAGGCTGATCACCAGCCACAACGGTCCCGGCGCCTCGCGCTGCGGATAGAGGCCGGCCGTCAGCACCGCCGTGACCACCGACAACACCGCCACGACCGCCGTTTCGGCCGGTCGCCGCCGGGTGGCCAGCGAACAGAGGGCCAGTAACGCCGCGCCCGCCGCCAGTACCGAAGCCATCGTGGCGAGCGTGATCGCGACCGTGATCACGACCGGGAAGCGACGGCGCCACAGGAGGGCGACCAGGCAGACGAGCGCGATCAGCGGATCACCGGTGATCAGCCAGTCGACCCTCGGCCCCGCCGCGCCCACCGGCAGTTGCGACGCCGTGACGAGCCAGAGCAGCGCGCCCAGTCCGGTGGCGGCGAGCAGGCGCCAGACCTCTCCCCACGCACGAAGGGGCGGCCGGGCGCCGGCGTCGGTGATCACCGGCCCATCATGGTCGACCCGCTCGCGGCGGCGCAGCCGGACACAGGACGATCCGGGGCTCGACTTTGGTCGGACGCGAAGTGCGACGCACTGCCGATGTGCGCCCGGATCCTGCTGCCCATGATCGCGGGAAGCAAGCGTCCCGCCGGCGGACGCCGGTCCGCTAGTATCCGCAGCCGGGCGATTTCCGTCTACATCGGACGGAAGTCACGGGGTCTTGTCGATGGCGGGAGAATGCATGGCGGACGGAGTTGGCTCACTCGCGGGATGGTCTGCCGATCCCACCGAAGTGACCAGCTACGTGGGCCGCGACGCCGAGACCGGTGAAGCGCGGCGCCTCCTGAACGTGTCCTCGCTGGTCACGCTGACCGGGCCGGGCGGCGTCGGCAAGACGAGACTGGCGTGGCGGATCGCCGCTGCCCACCGCGAGGCCACCGCCGACGAGGTCGCGTTCGTGTCGCTGGCCGAACTGCGGGAACCGGCGTTGCTCGTGCCGACCGTGGCGAACGTCCTCGGCTTCGGCGACCGCTCGGCGAAGCCGGCCATCGAGGTGGTCGTCGAGGCGCTTCAGGCCAGCCGGTTGCTGCTGGTGCTGGACAACTGCGAGCATCTGGTCGACAGCTGCGCCTGGTTCGCCGACACCGTCGTCCGGGCCTGTCCTCAGGTGACCGTGCTGGCCACGAGCAGGCAGTCGCTCGGGGTGGCGGGCGAACGTGTCCTCCCGGTGCCGCCGCTGGCGATCCCGGAACAGGGCGACTCCCTCGAGCGCTTGACGAACGACGAATCCGTGCGACTGTTCGTGGACCGCGCGACCGCGGTCGCGCCGTCGTTCCGGCTCACCGAAGAGGACACCGAACCGCTGATCCGGCTGTGCCGCAGACTGGACGGGCTGCCGCTGGCCATCGAGCTGGCGGCCGTCCGCGCGCGGGCGTTGTCCCTGAGCCAACTGGCCGACCGCCTCGACCGGCAGTTCTCCGTGCTCACGAAGGACCGGCGGGGGCGGCCGGAACGGCACGAGACCATGCGGGCCCTGATCGACTGGAGCCACGACCTCTGCACCGGGCCGGAACGGCTGCTGTGGGCGCGCGCGTCGGTGTTCTCCGGCAGCTTCGACCTCGACGCGGCCGAACAGGTCTGTTCCGGTGGCGAACTGCCGCGCGAACGGGTCCTCGAAGTCGTCGACGGGCTGCTGGACAAGTCCATCCTGCTGCGCGAGGAGTACCCCGGCGGCGTGCGGTACCGCATGCTGGAATCGGTACGCGAGTACGGCGTCGACAGGCTCAGCGAGACCGGCGCGACGGCGGAGTTCCGGAAACGGCACCGGGACTGGTTCGCCGAACTCGCCGGCCGGTACGCCACCGAATGGCTGGAGACGGATCAGCTCGCCTGGATCGGACGGCTGCGGCGCGAACACGCCAACCTTCGTGTCGCCCTCGACTACTGCACCGGCGATCCCGCCGACGCGATCATCGGGCTGCGGATGCTACGCGACGTCAAGGAGTTCTGGATCGTCCGCGGGCTGAACACCGAGGGGCGGATGTGGGTCCGCCGTCTCGACGAGGCGGCGCCGCCGGGCGTTCCCGGGCGGGCGCACGTGCTGTGGCTGTCCAGTTTTCTCGCCCTGGTGCAAGGAGACCTGCCCGCTCACCGGTGCATGCTGGAGAGGGCGGCCACCGAAGCCGGGGCAGGCGGCGACGAACTCGCCGCCGCGTACGTGCTCCACGTCCGCGCCTACGCGGCGCTGATCGGCAACGACATGGCCGAGGCGTCACGCCTGTTCGGCACGGCCATCGACCTCTTCCGCGCCCACGGCGACGAAGGCGCGGACCTCTGGGCGAGCTACAACCACGGGCTGGCCATCTGGCTGAACGGCGACATCGACCGCGGCCGGGCGGTACTCGCGGAAGCCGTCGAACGGTGTGAGCGGCAAGGCGAGGTCTTCTGGCGGGGCTGGGCGCTGTGGTCGCGTGCCGCCGCCGAGTACCTCCAAGGGGATCTCGCGGTGGCGAGCCGCTGCTGCGAGCAGGTCCTGCGCCTGCACGCCAGGGTGGACGACCGCGTCGTCGTCGGGTTCACGCTCACCGTGCTGGCGGGCTGCGCCGCCCGCACCGGACGGCCCAACCGGGCCGCGATCCTGCAGGGTGCCTCGATGAACGTCTGGCGCACGGTGGGCGCGTGGCCGACGCGGTACGAGGCGTTCACCGAACCGCTGCTCGCCGACACCGAGGTCGTGACGGCGGCGCTGGGCTGGGAGGTCGCGGTCAAGGAGTTCTCCGACGGCGCCGCGATGCCCATCGCCGACGCCATCGCGTACGCCCTCGAAGAACGGTCACCCGAACCGCGGAAGGAGACCGCGCGGGTGCTGACCAAACGCGAGACCGAGATCGCGCACGTGGTCGCCGAAGGGCTGACGAACCAGGAGATCGCCGACCGGCTCGGCATCGCCCGGCGGACGGTGGACACCCATATCGACCACATCCTCACCAAACTCGGCTACTCCAACCGCGTCCAGGTCGCCACGTGGGTGACCCGGTCCGCGGAATCCGCCTGACGGTCACGCCACCCGCATCGGAGTCGCCTGCCGTCCCGGTTCGGGCGCGAGCAGCTCGGCGCGCAAGGCGATCCTCAGGTCCAGCCGTGTCTCCGGGTCGTCGAGCCGGGCGCCGAACAGGACCCGGAGACGGCGCAGGCGGTTGCGGACCGTCTGCGGGTGCACGCCGAGGTTGTCCGCGATCTCGGGTGCCCCACCTCGGGCGGAGAGCATGGCGTCGAGGGTTTCGGCGAGTTTGGCGCGCTCGTTCGCGGGCAGGCCGTCGATCGGGGCCAGGCTGCGCGTGACGAGCGCGGTCGTCAGCACCTCGTCGGCGAAAAGCCAGTGCGTGGTCAGATGGTCCGACCAGCGCACGAGCGGGCCGTCCTCGATCACCTCACGCCGGACCAGCTCGAGCGTCCGGCGCGCCCACCGCAGGGACACCGCGGCTTCCGCCGGCGTCACCGCGGGCCCGACCGCCGCCCGCGTCCCCGCCAGTACGCCGCCGATCTCGACGTCGTCCGGCACGAGCAGGTGCGGATACTCGCCGGTGAGATCGGCCAGCACCTCCGGCCCGAACGGGGCGCGGACCGCGCCCGGCTCCGCGGCGACGGCCACCACCCTGGCGGGCGGCACCCAGCCCGCCTCCGCCGCGAGACCCGCCCATTTCGACGGCGGGCGGCCGCTCAAGATCTCCCTCAGCAGGTCTTGCCGCACTTCGGCGACCGAAGGCGTGTGCGCCGCGCGGTAGGCGGCGGTGGACAGCCGGATCAAGACGTCCGCGCAGCGGAGCAGGGCCTCCACCCCGGTGTCCATCAGGGCCGACCCGGCCCCGGGCTGCCGCGACAGCGAGGCCAGCGCGGGCAGGGCACATCGGCCGGCCGAGTGGTAGGCGCGGGAGAGCCGCTCCAGGTCCTTGCCCGCCGCGTACTCGGCGACGCCGACCTGCCGGAAGGCGTCCGCACCGGCCGCGATGCCCAGGTTCATCCCGTCGTGCTCCAGTACCGAGGCGACGAACTCCGTGGCACGCGCGTCGAACAGCGGCGCGTGCTCGGGCAGCGAGTGCCGGATCCCGTCGACGACCACGCGGGCGATCACGAGGGCGGCGGTGCGGGCTGGGGCGTGGTACGCGGTCAGGGTCATCATCGACCTCCGGAGCAGCGGGAATCGTCGGGGTCGCCGAGTCTGCTACTCCGGAGTAGCGGGGCACATCGGGTGAATTACGTACTCGCGCTTCTCCGGCCTACGCATCACCCGTTCGTGGTGGCTGAAGGGGACTTTCACCGCATGCGATGCGACGAAGGGGCCCTTCACCGCGTTGCATGCGGTGAAGGGCCCCTTCAGCCCCCGGGGCAGGTGCTGGGCCTTACTCGCAAACAGCGCCGTGGGCGGCACTGCGGACGACCTTGGCGTACTTGCCGAGCACCCCGCGCGTGTACGCCGGCGGCTTGGGGGTCCAGCCCTCCTTGCGCGCCTCGATGTCGTCGATCTCGACTTCGAGTGTCCGGTTCGCGACGTCGAGGGTGATCGGATCGCCGTCCCGCACGAACGCGATCGGCCCGGCGTCGACGGCTTCCGGGGCGATGTGGCCGACGCACAGCCCGGTCGTGCCACCGCTGAACCGGCCGTCCGTGATGAGCAGGACGTCCTTCCCGAGCCCGGCGCCCTTGATCGCCCCGGTGATGGCGAGCATCTCCCGCATCCCCGGCCCGCCCTTGGGACCTTCGTACCGGATGACGACGACGTCCCCGGCGACGATCCGGCCTTCCGCGAGCGCGTCGAGTGCGGCTCGTTCGCCGTCGAACACCCGCGCGGTGCCGGTGAACGTCGATTCGTCGAAGCCCGCCGACTTCACGACCGCGCCTTCGGGTGCCAGCGATCCCTTGAGGATGGTCAGCCCGCCGGTCTTGTGGATCGGGCGGTCGAGCGGGCGGATGATCTCGCCATCGATCGCGGCGGGGGCGATGCCTTCGAGGTTCTCGGCCATGGTCTTGCCGGTCACGGTGAGCACGTCGCCGTGCATGAGCCCGGCGTCGAGCAGCGCCTTCATCACCACGGGGATACCGCCGACCTTGTCGACGTCGTTCATCACGTACTTCCCGAACGGCTTCAGGTCGCCGAGGTGCGGGACCTTGTCCCCGATCCGGTTGAAGTCGTCGATGCGCAGATCGACCTCCGCCTCGCGCGCGATCGCGAGCAGGTGGAGGACGGCGTTGGTCGAACCGCCCAGCGCCATCACGACGGCGATGGCGTTCTCGAACGCTTCCATGGTCATGACCTGCCGCGCGGTGATCCCCTGGCGGAGCATCCCGACGACGGCCTCCCCCGACCGGTGGGCGAACCCGTCACGGCGCCGGTCGACGGCGGGCGGAGCGGCCGACCCCGGCAGCGACATGCCGAGCGCCTCGGCGACCGACGCCATCGTGTTGGCGGTGTACATCCCGCCGCAGGCGCCTTCGCCGGGACAGATCGCGCGCTCGATCTTGTCCACCTCGGCGCGGGTGATCTTGCCGGCCAGGCAGGCGCCGACAGCCTCGAACGCGTCGATGATCGTGACGTCCTGGCCGTCCACCTGACCGGGCATGATCGAGCCCGCGTAAAGGAAAACGGAAGCGAGATCGAGCCGCGCCGCCGCCATCAGCATGCCCGGCAGGGATTTGTCGCAGCCCGCCAGCAGCACGGAGCCGTCCAGCCGCTCGGCCATCATCACCGTCTCGACCGAGTCGGCGATCACCTCGCGGGACACCAGCGAGAAGTGCATTCCCTCGTGGCCCATGGAAATGCCGTCGGACACCGAGATCGTGCCGAACTCCAGCGGATAGCCGCCCGCCGCGTGCACGCCGTTCTTGACAGCCTTGGCCAGCCGGTCGAGCGACAGGTTGCAGGGCGTGATCTCGTTCCAGGAGGACGCCACCCCGATCTGCGGTTTGGCGAAGTCGTCGTCGCCCATCCCGACCGCGCGGAGCATGCCGCGGGCCGCCGCACGCTCCAGGCCGTCGGTCACGTCGCGCGAACGAGGTTTCAAATCCGGCTGGTCTTGCGGCATCGGAACACCTTTCTTCGTGGTGGGACACCGCGCACGCTGCCAACCCGGCGCGCCCTGCGCAACTCACCGCTCCGCGGAGCTCCGAGCCGCTGGCTACTGACACGTCGTTCCGATACCTTCGACGGGGAACCCGCACGGACGGAGTCCTGATGTTCGCACTCAAGACCGCTCCCTTCCGGCACAAGGCGGAGGCGATCGCCAAACCGGTCACCCGCTGGAGCATCGGCCACGCCATCCCCCGCGTCGCCCTGCGGGCCGCGGCGCGCCGGGGCGATCTCCAGGGCAGGCTGTCCGTCGAGGCGAGCGGCGGAGCGGATCTGAGCGGACTGTTCGACGAGATCCGCTCGCACGGCGCCATCGCCACCACCCGGGTCGGCCATGTCAGCACCCGGCATTCGGCGTGCAAGGAGGTGCTGACCAGCGACGCGTTCAAGACCGTGCGGTTCGTCCCGGACAACCCGCTGCTCAACCGGCTGGTCGCCTGGTCGTCGTCCGGCCTGATCCATCCGATCGAGCCGCCGTCGCTGCTCGCCAGCGAACCGCCCGACCACACGCGCTACCGGAAGCTGGTCACCCGCGTCTTCACCGCCCGCGCGGTCGAGCAGCTGCGCGAGCGCACGCAGGCGATCGCCGACGAGCTGCTCGACGGCCTCGACCCGGCGAACCCCGTCGATCTCATCGAGCGGTACTGCGGGCTTTTGCCGGTCACCGTGATCAGCCAAATCCTCGGCGTCCCGGCGGAGGAACGCGACAAGGTCCTCGCGCTGGGCGGCGCCGCGGCCCCGAGCCTCGACCTCGGTCTGCCGTGGCGGACCTTCCGCACGGTGGAGGCGACACTGGCCGAGTTCGACTCGTGGCTCACGCTGCATCTGGGGAAACTGCGGAAGAATCCGGGCGACAACCTGCTCAGCAAGCTGATCGCCGCACGCGAGGACGGGGTGGGCCTGACCGAGCGGGAACTCAAGGCCACCGCCGGACTGGTACTGGCGGCCGGCTTCGAAACGACCGTCAACCTCCTCGGCAACGGCATCGCCCTGCTCACCCGGCACCCGGGCGAACTCGCGAAACTGCGGGCGGAACCGGAGCTGTGGAGCAACGCCGTCGACGAGATCCTCCGCTACGACCCGCCGGTTCTGCTCACCGGCAGGCTGTCCGCGCGGGACACCGAGATCGGCGGGACCCGTATCGAGCGCGGCGCGATCGTCACCACCGTGCTCGCGGGCGCCAACCGTGACCCGGAGATCTTCGACGACCCCGCCACCTTCGACGTCGGACGGGTGAACGCGCGGGATCACGTCTCCTTCGGCGCGGGGCGGCACTATTGTCTCGGCGCTTCGCTGGCGCGCATGGAGGGCGAGATCGGGTTGCGGTCGATCTTCGAGCGCTTCCCGGACCTGCGGCCGCTCGACGGGGCGCGACGGCGGGAGACCCGGATCCTGCGCGGCTTCGAAACCCTCCCGGCCGCGCTCGCGTAAAGGGATCGTTTCGTTCACCCTCTCCGCCGCCCCACCACCGGAAGCGCCAACAGCACCAGTGCTCCGCCGATCCACAGCACACTGACGGTGGAGATGGCGTCGACGGCCAAACCACCGAACAGCGCGCCGAGCGCGATGGACAGATTGAACGCCGACACGTACAGCGAGGAAGCCGCCTCGGTCGCTTCCGGTGCGGCGGCGAGGATCCAGGTCTGGAAGGTGACGGGGACGGCGCCGTAGCCCAGTCCCCAGAGGACGAGGATCACGGCGGCCGAGAAGGTGCCGTTGTCGGTCACGGCGAACACGGCCATGGCCGTCGCGAGGACCACGCCGATCCCCCACACGGTCTGCCGCAGGTACCGGTCGATCAGCGCGCCCGCGAGGAAGTTCCCGCAGATGCCGGCGGCTCCGAAGATCAGCAGCACCACACCGATCATGCCGTCGGCGACGCCGTCTTCCTGAAGGATCGGCCGTACGAAGGTGTAGGCGACGAAGTGACCGGTGATGACCAGGAAGGTCATCGCGATCCCCACGCGGACGGCGGCGTGCGAACGGAACACGCGCGGCAGATCCGCGAAGGTGATCGTCTGGTCCGGCTCCACCTTCGGCATCAGGAAGACCATGCAGGCCAAGGAAATCAGGCCGAGGATGCCCACGGCCGCGAAGGCCGTGCGCCAGCCGCCGAGGTCGCCGAGCAGCGTACCGGCGGGCACGCCCAGCACGGACGCCGTCTCGACCCCGCCGAAGATCACGGCGGTGGCGCGCGCGACGTGGTGTTTCGGCACCAGGCGCAATGCGATACCACCGGCGAGGGCCCAGAAACCGCCGACACTGATCCCGATCAGGAAGCGGGCGACGAGAACGAGGGCGAAGCCGGTGGCGAACGCGGAAGCCAGGTTGGCCGCGCCCACGAGACCGACCAGCACCGCCAGCACCAGCCGCCGATCGGTCTTGCCGATGGCCACGGTCACCAGTGGCGCCGAAATCGCGGCGACCAGACCGGGCACGGTGACCATCAGTCCCGCCGTTCCCGGGGAGACGTCCAAGGCCGAGCCGATCGGCGTGAGCAGACCGACGGGCAGCAGTTCGGAGGTCATCAGGGCGAAGATGCCCAGTGTCACGGCCAGGACGGCGAGCCAGCCCTTGACCGGTGAATGGCTCCTGGGCAGGGTTTCGGCGGCGGTCACGAGAGGAACCTTTCGAGATCGAGGGCGATGGCCGCGCGCGAGCGGCCATCGCCCTTGGTGTGCGGGGAGCGGTTATTCGGTGCCCGGCGTCTTGCGGGTGGTCACGTTCATCCGGTTCCAGGCGTTGACCGTGAAGATCAGCGCGATGAGCTGGGCGAGCTCCGTGTCCTCGAAGTGCAGAGCCGCCTGGTCGTACACCTCGTCCGAAACCCCTTGTGGCAGCAAGGTCACGGCGTCGGTGAGGGCGAGCGCCGCACGCTCCTTCGCGGTGTAGAGGCTGGACTCTTCCCAAGCGATCAGCTGATTGACGCGCTCTTCGGTTTCGCCCGCCTTGCGCGCGTCGCCGGTGTGGTAGTCGATGCAGTACGCGCACCTGTTGAGCTGGGACGCGCGAATCTGCACGAGTTCGAGAAGGACCGGATCCAGCCCGGCACGGGCCGCGGCGTCCAGGGCCAGTACGGCCTTGAAGACCCGCGGGGCGACGCGGGAGAAATCCATCCGCTCGGGAATGTGAACTGTGGTCATGCCAAGGACACTAGAAGCGCAAGTGGCCCACGGTATGGTGCATTCCCGTGGAGATTTCATGGGTCAATCACCGTCAGCCCGAGGGGCCGTGATGGACCGGGGCAGCGATCTGCATCTGGAGCTCGCCGGCGGCGGGAGCCTGCGGTTCCGGCTGATGCGGGCCTTGCGTGAAGCGATCCGGTCCGAACGGCTCGCGCCCGGCACCCGGCTGCCGCCCTATCGCGCCCTCGCCGCCGACCTGGGCGTCGCTCGCAACACCGTCGCCGACGCGTACGCGGAGCTGGCCGAAGAAGGCTGGCTCATCACCCGCCAAGGGTCGGGAACGCGCGTCGCGCATCGCGCCACCCCGCTGGAACCCGGCCGTTCACGAGGTCCGGCGCGCCCGGCTTCACGCCGCGTGCTCCACGACCTGACGCCCAGTTCCCCGGACGCCTCCGCCTTCCCACGCTCGGCCTGGGCGGCTTCGGCCAGGCGGGCGCTCGCGAGCGCTCCCAACGAGGCCTTCGGCGCCGGCGACCCCCGCGGCAGACCGGAATTGCGGGCGGCGCTGGTGGAGTATCTGGCGCGGACCAGAGGGGTACGCACGGAACCGGACCGGATCGTGGTCTGCTCCGGATTCGCGCATGGGCTGAGCCTCGTACGCCGGGTCCTGCGCGGCCCTGTCGCCGTGGAGTCGTACGGACTCGAGTTCCACCGATCGTTGCTCGAAGAAGCCGGACTCAAAACGGTGCCGTTGACGGTGGACTCCCACGGAGCACGCGTCGAGGAGCTCCACCGCACCGGCGCGGACGCCGCCCTGCTGACACCCGCCCACCAATACCCGATGGGAGGTGCCCTGCGTCCGGAGCGCCGGGCAGCGGTCATCGACTGGGCACGCGCGACCGGAGGCTTGCTCCTCGAAGACGATTACGACGGCGAGTTCCGTTACGACCGCGAGCCGACCGGCGCCGTGCAGGGTCTCGACCCCGATCACGTCGTGTATTTCGGTTCGGCGAGCAAGAGCCTCTCCCCCGCGCTCAGGCTCGGCTGGCTGGCCGTGCCCGGCTGGCTGGCGGACGAGGTCGTCGCCGCCAAAGGACCGCGGGAGATCTGGTCGGGCGTCGTCGATCAGCTCACCCTCGCCGACTTCCTCACCTGCGGCGCCTACGACCGGCACCTGCGCCGGATGCGGAAGGTCTATCGGCACCGTCGCGACCTGCTCACGACCACACTCGCCGAACGCGCCCCGCACATCACGGTCGGCGGAATCGCCGCGGGGCTGCACGCCGTGCTCGAACTGCCCGCCGGTACCGAAGAAGCCGCGCTGCGCGCCGCACGGCGCCAAGAGCTCGCACTCGACGGCCTCGCCGCCTATCCGCATCCGGACAGCACGATGCCCCGGCGCGAGGGCTTGGTCATCGGGTACGGCACTCCACCCGAACACGCCTTCGGTGCCGCGCTGGACGCCCTCTGCCTCGCCTTGCCTGACCGGTGAAGACCCGCCGCACGTCCACAAAGGACGAACAAATCCGTTCGCGACCCCGTTCAGCGCGCGCGCGTCCTCACCGAAGACGTCGGCCGTCACGAAAGGGGCACGGTGGCACCCGTCGACGTGGACCCGAGGACCCTCGCCGACCGACCTCGCCGCGATCATTGCCCGGCAGCATCGTATCGCTTATCGTATATGAAATTCACCCCCGATGCTGCGAGGTGACCCCCGTGACCACCGCCACCGCCGACCCGACCACCACCACGGTCGCGCGAGATTTCACCGATTTCCGCACGGTGGTGTCGCAATCCTTCGTGCCGCTGCACGTGACGAGCGAGCACCGGGACCACTTCCGCGGCCGCATCCGCTCCTGCGGCGCGGACGACGTCCAGCTGACCGAGGTGACCGCGTCCGCGCACGTGGTCGAACGGACGCCCGAGCTCATCGCCAGGGCGGACCGGCACTACTACAAGCTGAGCCTGATCCTGTCCGGCACCGGCCTCCTGGTGCAGGACAACCGCGAGGCGATGCTCCGCCCCGGAGACGTGGCGCTGTACGACACGCACCGGCCGTACACCTTGGCCTTCGAAGAGGATTTCCGCACGCTCGTGGTGATGTTCCCGCAGCGGCTCATCGACCTCCCCCGCGACCTGGTCGGCCAGCTGACCGCGGTGCCCATGTCGGGCAAGCGGGGCATGGGCAACGTGGTGGTGCCGTTCCTCGCGCAACTCGGCAGCAACCTCGACCAGCTCGGCGGGCCGGCGGGCGTCCGGCTCGCGCATACGGCGGTCGATCTGCTCGCGACGCTGTTCGCCAGCGAGCTGGACCTCGCCCGCGCGACCGCCGGGCCGCACCACGAGCTGATGCGCCGCGTGCTCGCCTACATCGACTCGAACCTCTCCTCCACCGACCTCGGCCCGGCGCAGATCGCCGCCGAGCACTACATCTCCACCCGGCATCTGCACGGCCTCTTCCACGAACAGGGCACGACCGTCTCGGGCTGGATCCGCACCCGGCGGCTCGAACACTGCCGCCGCGAATTGCTCGACCCCGTGCACCTTTCCCGGCCCGTCGCGGCCATCGCGGCGAAGTGGGGTTTCGTCGACGCGCCGCATTTCAGCCGGGTGTTCAAGACGGAATTCGGCTGCTCGCCGAGCGAACTGCGCCGCGGCTTGACCGTGAGCGACCGGTTGTTGCCGCCCAGCGCGTGACAGCTGGCCTCGCCGGTGCGGTCGCCTCGACGATGACCGCATGCCCGAAGCACCCGAGGAACAGTGGCGCACCTATGACGAGTTCGCCGCCGGAATAGCCACCTACCGCCTGCCGAACGCGGACCTGTCGGGACGCGAGCTCACCGTCACCCTCGACGACGGAAAGACGCTCGCGCTGCGGTTCGAAGACGCTGAAACCGTCACCTGCAACGGCATCAAGGATCCGTACGACGCGGTCGCCGTCCGGGAAGACGTTTTCTTCGTCAATCTCCCACACACCAGCGTCGAAGGTGAAGCGCTCACCGTCGTCTTCTCCACGACGACGCATCGCGCGCTCGCCGTGCGCTCGGTCATCGGCGCCGAGGACGTCGAAGGCGTTCCCCGTGTCTCCCAGACGTTCTGGTCCGGCACGACCGACGCCGGCACGCCGACCGGCGAGGTACCGGGACCGTCGCGCGACCTGATCGGCAAGCGCAACATCTACCGCTACAGTCCCGAACACCTCTACGAGCACGTGTACGTGTCCTCGCAACGCTATGCCTGGCAATGCCTCGAAGGTGTGCAGCGCGGTCACGGGGACATGGACCTGTCGACGGTGTGGAAGTTCCAGGACGGGCTCTACCTGTTCTGTTTCCGCGAATTCCGCATCGCCGTGGCCAGTGTGTGGCTGCACGACCTCGGCTACGCGCTGAAGACCACCGGAGTCTTCCTCGGCCTGACCGGCGACGGCCGGTCGGAACACTCCCGCGCGGGCGGGCACATCTACCCACTCGGCGCGGTCGCCTATCCCGACGCGCAACCGGTTTAAGGAGTCCCAGTGTCCAATCTAGACATCATCGCCGCGCACTACGCCGCGAGCGACCGGGGCGATCTGGCGGGCATGCTGGCCCCGCTCGGTCCCGGGACCACCTGGACGGAGGCGGCCGGGTTCCCTTACGCCGGCACCTACACCGGCCCCGAAGAAGTCCGGGAGAAGGTCTTCGGCGCGATCGCGAAGGACTGGGACGGCTACACCTTCACGCTCGGCGACCTTTTCGACGCCGGTGACGCGGTGATCGGCATCGGGACCTACGAGGGCAAGCACCGTGAGACCGGTCGCTCGTTCACCGCCCGCGTCGCGCACGTGTGGAAGTTCGACGGCGGCAAGGTCACTTCGTTCGAGCAGATCGTCGACTCCGTGCCCGTCGCCGAAGCCATGGGGAACCGGTGAAACCCGCGCGGCGCCTCGCCGCCCTCGCCGCCGCGGTCCTGCTCGCGACCGCGGGCTGCGCCGGCTCCGAAAGCGGTTCGAGCGGGCCGATCGTGGTCGGCTCGGTCAACGCGCTGAGCGGCGCGGCGACGTTCCCCGAAGCCTCCCAGGCGGCCAAGGCGGTCTTCGACGCGGCCAACGCGACCGGTGGCGTGAACGGCAGACAGATCCAGTACAAGGCCCTCGACGACAAGGGCGACCCGGCGGCCGCCGCCGCCGCGGCCCGCGAGGTCGTCGGCCGGGACGAGGCGGTGGCGCTCGTCGGCTCGTCCAGCCTCATCGAGTGCGAGATCAACAACAAGTACTACGAACAGCAGAAGATCCTGTCCATGCAGGGTATCGGCGTGGACCCGGCGTGTTTCTCCAGCCCGAACATCGCCCCGGTCAACGTCGGCCCATACCACGACATGACGCTGACCCTGCTCTACGGCTCGGAAACGCTGAAGCTGAACGACATCTGCGCGCTACTGGAGATCGCGGGCAACACGCTGCCGTCGTACCAGGCGGCGATCGACGAGTGGTCGGCCATCACCGGCAAGAAGCTCAAGTACCTCGACGCGACCGTGCCCTACGGCGGTTCGGATTACACGTCCTACATCGTCAAGGCGCGCAACGCCGGATGCAAGGCGATCACGGTGAACCCGGTCGAGCCGGATTCCATCGGCCAGCTCAAGGCCGCCGCGGCGCAGGGCTGGAACGACGTCACGTGGCTGCTGCTCACCAGCGTCTACAGCGAGAACTACGCCAAGGCCATCACCAACGCGGGCGCCGGGGTGTACGTGCCCGCCGAGTTCTACCCGTTCACCGACGCGACCAGCCCGCAGAACAAGGACTGGCGCGAACTGATGACCAAGAACAACATCCCGCTGACCTCGTTCAGCCAGGGCGGTTACCTGGCGGCGAAGTACTTCCTCGACGTCATCCGCGGGATCCAGGGTGACATCACCCGCGAATCGGTGACCAAGGCACTGCGCGAGATGAAGCCGATCACCGACCCGATGGTCGGTACGCCGTACGTCTTCGGCCCCGGCCAGACGCACCACGACAACACCGCGGGCTGGCCCATCAAGCTCGCCTCCGGCACCAACAAATGGGAACTCGTCGCCGACGACTGGCTGCGGATTCCCAAGAAGTAACGGGAGGATTCGATGCTGCAGGGAGCGCTGGCAGGCTTGGCCGCCGGCGGACTGTACGCGGTGTTGGCGGTGTGCCTGACGCTGATGTCGCGCCTGGTGCGGGTGGTGAACTTCGCCCAGTCCGCCACCGGGATGTTCGGCTGCTACGTGGCGGTGTTCCTGTCCGTCCACGCGGGACTGCCGACGTGGCTGGCCACGGTGGCGGGAATCCTGCTCGGCGGGCTGCTCAGCGCGCTGCTCGGCTGGATCGTGTCCACCTGGCTCGCCGAGGCGGACACCGGCACCCGATCGGCGGTCACCGTGGCGGTGCTGCTCCTGCTGATCTCGTTGTCGTTCATCCTGTTCGGCAACAAACCTCAGCCGTTCCACCCGATCCTGGACGGTCCGGCGGTCACCGTCGGCGGCGTGGTGATCAGCCAGGTCACCGTGGTCACGGTCGCGCTGGCCGTCCTCGTGGCGGTGGCCAGCCGGATCGTGCTGAGCCGGACGTCGGCGGGTGTCCAGCTCAGGGCCCTGTCGGAACGCCCGACGACGGCGGAATTGCTGGGCATCCCGGCGAAACGGCTCAGCATCGCGGTCTGGGCGGTCACCGGGGTGGTCAGCACACTGGTGATCTCGATCGTGGCGCCGTCGCAGTCCAACGACGCGACGTCGCTGGCGATGCTCGTGGTCCCCGCGGCCGCGGCCGCCCTGCTCGGCGGGTTCCGCCGTCTCGACCTCGCGGTCGCCGGCGGGCTGGGCCTCGGCCTGATCCAGGGCGCGGCCGCGCAGGTCGACGGACTTTCGGTCGTGCGGTACTTCCTGCCGTTCGCAGTCATCGTCGCGCTGCTGCTCTGGTCGCAGCGCAGGGAGGTGTGGGATGCGGCTCGCTGAACGCGGGATTCCGTTCGCGGTCGCCATCGTGGCGATCGCCGTGGGCTACGGCCTGAGCGTCGGACTCGACGGGTACTTCGTCTATCTCGGCATGAGCGCCGTCGTCGCCGGGATCTCCCTGCTCGGGCTGGGCGTCGTCACCGGCAGCGCGGGCATGATCTCCCTGTGCCAGCTGACCTTCGGCGCCGTCGGTGCGTGGACGGTGTCAGCGTTGAACGAGGCACAGGCGCCCGGCGGATTCCTGGTCTGGCTGCTGCTCGGCGGCCTCGTCGCCGGACTGGTCGGGATCCTCGTCGGGCTCCCCGCGCTGCGGCTGCGCGGGATCAACCTCGCCGTCGTCACGCTGGGGCTCGCCGCGGCGGCCGACCTCGCGCTCGTCCAGCTCCAGTTCCCCGGCGTCTCCGGCGGGATCTCCGTCGAACGGCCGGACGCCTTCTCCGACGACCGGTCCTATTTCCAGCTCGCCGTCGTCGTGCTGGTGCTGTGCTGCCTCGCCGTGTATTTCCTGCGCCGCGGGCGCTGGGGCAGCGCCTGGCAGGCGGTGGCGTTCTCCGAACGCGGCACGGCGGCCGCCGGGACGAGCGTGCGGACGTCGAAGCTGACCGCGTTCGCGGTGAGCGCCACCCTCGGCGGCATCAGCGGCGGCCTGCTCACCGGGCAGGTCGGGCTCGCCTTCCCGGCGAGCTTCACCGCGATCCAGTCGCTGGCGTTGTACGTGCTGGCGATCATGTCGGGCGCGCATCTGATCGACATGGCCGTGTTCGGCGCGATCCTGTGGGTCGGGGTGCCGGAACTGCTGAAGCGCTGGGGAATCCCTCAGGACTGGGGTTTCGTGGTGTTCGGCGTGCTCGGCGTCCAGGCGCTGGCCGGCGGCGGGAATCTGGGCACCACGGTGCGCCAGGTGTGGTATCGGCGTGCCAAGAAGGAACCGGCGAAACTCGACCTCGCCGCCAAGACCGCGAACATCGAGTCCACAGCGCCTGGCCCACCGGTGCTCACCGTACGCGGGCTGAGCGTGAACTTCGGGCACGTGGCCGCACTGTCCTCAGTGGACATCGCGGTCCCGGAACACGGGGTGCTCGGCGTCATCGGGCCGAACGGCGCGGGCAAGTCGACGCTGGTCGACGCGATCAGCGGCTTCCTGCCGAACGCCGAGGGCTCCGTCGAACTCGGCGGCAGCCCGCTCACCGGGTCGCCGTCCAACCGGGCCCGCGCCGGGTTGCGCCGGACGTTCCAGCAGGACCGTGTCCCGCCGGGGCTGACGGTCGGGGCGTACCTCAAGTTCCTCGCCAGGCGGCGGCTCACCGCCGACGAGATCGGCGAGGCGCTGGACTTCTTCGGCTGCCCGGCCGCCCGCACACCACTGTCGCAAGTGGACGTTGGGGCGCGCAGGCTGGTCGAGGTCGTCGGACATCTGCTGGCGCGGCCGCGGGTCCTGCTGCTCGACGAGCCGGCCGCGGGACTTCCACACGAAGAACACATCGCGTTCGGGGAACGGCTTCGGCAGGTCCCGGCGCGATTCGGGGTGTCGGTGCTGCTCATCGAGCACGATCTCGACCTGGTGCGCTCGGTCTGCGACACGATCACCGTCCTGGACTTCGGCCGCGTGCTGGCGTCCGGCCCCCAGGCCGAGGTGCTCGCAGATCCCGCCGTGCTCAAGGCGTACATGGGTGAAACGGAGCTGTTGTGAACGCTTTGCGGATAGCCGGGCTGACCGTCACCCGCGGGGCCGGGCCGGTGATCCGGGACGTCGACCTGACCCTGGAGCCGGGCCGGATCACCGCGCTCGTCGGCCCGAACGGTGCCGGGAAGACCAGCCTGCTGGAGGCCGTCTCCGGCGTGGTGCCCGCCTCGGCCGGGACCGTCCACATCGGATCCGACGAGATCACGAAGCAGTCGCGGGTCTCCCGCGCGCGACGGGGTCTGGCGCATATCGAGCAGGGGCGCGCGGTGTTCGGGGGCCTGACCGTGCTGGAGAACCTGATGCTGACCGCGCGCACCCGCGCGCGGGCCGACGAACTGTTCGAGTTGTTCCCCGAACTCGAGAAACGCCGCGACTCGCCGGCCGCGCTGCTCAGCGGCGGCGAACAGCAGATGGTGGTGCTGGCCCGCGCGTTCGCCGCGCGGCCGTCGTTCCTGCTGATCGACGAGATGTCGCTCGGCCTGGCGCCCGTGGTGTTCACGCGGCTGCTGCCGATGGTGACCCGGTTCGCCGAGGAGGGCGCGGCGATCCTGCTGGTCGAGCAGTTCACGCACCTCGCGCTCGGCGTGGCGAGCGACGCGCTGGTGGTGTCTTCGGGGCAGGTCACCTATGCGGGTTCGGCGCAGGAGTTGCTGGACTCGCCCGGCACCCTGCACTCGGCCTACCTCGGGGAACCCTGACCGTTCGGAAGTCCGTGAAGGCCTCCTTCACTACCTTGAAGGTGAGGAAGGAGGCTTCACGGACCCGGTACGTATCCGCGCGCTATCGCAATGTCGATACCGTCCCGAACCGGGACAGGTCGTGCGGCGCCAAAGCTATGGACCAGCCCAGCGTTTGCCCGGTTTTCGCGTCGATGGTCAACGTCAGCACGTTGCCCCTTGGCGCCTTGCTACCCCGGGGGACCTTCGCGGCATGCCCGACGAAATCACCGGTCATCTGCACGAAGTACGCGGGGTCGTCGGAGGTCGTCCGGCTACCGTCCAGACTGGAAAGAGCCTGCCTACCGGTCGCGACGTATTCGATGTTCCTGGGGTTCGGCTCGCCGTTCTGGCTCGCCAGCTTCCTGGCCGCCGCCAGCAGGCCGGCCGGTGTCGGCGACGTCGCTTCCCTGTTCTCTGTCATCGTGCCCACTTCGTTCACGCACGGCTTGTGTGTTCCGGCGACGACATTCTTTCCGTTCGTATAACCGAAAAAGAGGTCGGGCCGGTCGTTCTCGATGTAGGTGGGGGCAGTGTGCCACACATTGCCGGTGTCCTGGTACTGAAAGTTCGTCGACGCACCGGCGATCCGGGCACCCGGCGTAGTCACCTCCAGTCCATTGTCCGCTCGCCCACCATAGGCCCCGTTACCCTCGGACACCGCGACCCGGTCGCCGTCCTGGTGAACTTCCCAGTCGCCGCTGCCGGGCACCCATTTGAACGTCACATTCTCGAACTCGTTCGTACGCGCGGGCTTGATGTAACTCTCGCGATACGGAGACCCGGGGCGCGAGTCCGCCCAGTACCAGAGAAAACCCTTCTCTCGCCCAGGCGAAGCGTAGAGTGTTCCGGCGGTCATTCCCGCTTCCACCCAGGTGTCCTGCTTCGGGTCATTAAGGTTCGTGAGGATCCACATCTCCCAATTCGCGAACTCGTTGTCCCGGTCGTCTACGTGCAAACATCCGACTCCGAGGTCCGCGCCGACGCATTCATCCACAAGGGTTCCGCTTGGGATCCGATGACCCCGACAGAGTAGCAATGATCCGTCGCCGTGCATTGCGGTGCGCTGTCCGCCTGCGCCGCCGCGGCGCCGAGAATCGATGCCGTCAGCATCAGCCCTGACACTCCGACCACCGAAAGCACATTTACACGTCTGTCTACCACGAGTTCCCCATCTCGATAGGTGTCCAGAATGTACCGGGGGCGCGAATTCCCGCAGCTGACCTTCATTCGCCGGGCGTGAAACCGCAGACCGGGTGGTGAACCGACAGTGTTCTTCCTTGGCTCCGACCAACTCAGTGGCATGCACGGCGCGATAGCGAATCGGTGGCACAAGACGCCGGCGCCAACGAAATCGTGAAGCGCGTGATGGCCCCCTTCCTTGCACCAGGCGCAAGGAAGGGGCCATCATGTACCTCGCGCCCTAAGAACCCATCCCCGCCCGTTCGAAGGCCAAAGTCGGGAGATCGACGGCGTGCGCGCCGCCGTCCGCCACGATCACCGCGCCGGTGATGTACGACGACTCCGAAGACCCCAGGAACCGCACGATCGACGCGATCTCCTCCGGTTCGGCGGGACGGCGCAGCGGGACCTCGGCGGTGACGCGCCGGTAGCCCTCGTCGTGGCCGCCGTCGAAACCCGCCGCCTCGGCGAACTGGTCCATTTCGCCGTCCGCCATCGGGGTCCGCACCCAGCCGGGGCAGACCGCGTTCGCGCGGACGCCCTTCGGCCCGTAGTCACGGGCGATCGAGCGTGTCAGGCCGATCAGCGCGTGCTTCGCGACCGTGTAGCCGGCGACGTTCGGCCCGGCGAACAACCCCGCCAGCGACGACACGATGACCACCTGACCGCCGGTTTCGACCAGCGTGGGCAGCGTGGCCCGGCAGAACACGAAGGCGCTGGACAGGTTCGAGCGCAGCGCCAGTTCCCATTCCTCGTCGCCGGTGTCGACCACCGAGGACAGGCCGTGCCCGCCGGCGTTGGCCACGACGACGTCCAGCCTGCCGAACTTGCCGACGATCTCCGCCGCGGCGTTCTCGGCGGCTTCGCGGACGCTGGCGTCGCAAGCGATGACGTGCGCGCCGGTTTCGGCGGCCACCTTCTCCAGCGGTTCGAGCCGCCGTCCGAGCACCACCACCTGTGCGCCCTCATCGGCGTACCGGCGGGCCACCGCGGCGCCGATACCGGTACCGCCACCCGTGATCGCGACAACCTTCTTCACTTGCGGAGTCCTTTCTAAGCGGGAAAACCGGAGCGGGCCGAGACGCCGAAGTCGGCGAGCACGGCCTGGCCGTTGACCGCCCGCGAGCGCGCGGACGCGAGGTGGAGCACCTGCCAGGCGACCTCTTCGGGAGCCTGCACCGGGAAAGCCGGATCGTCGAGTACGTCGCCGAGATCGCCGCGCGCCATCGGGGTGTCGACCACCGACGGGCAGACGCAGTTCACCCGGACACCGGGAAGATCGACGGCGAGAGCCCTGGTCATCGCGACCACGGCGCCCTTCGAAGCGCAGTACGGGACCATGCCGGGCGCGCTGGTGAACGCCGAGTCGCTGGCCAGCAGCACGACCGAGCCACCCGACGCGGTGAGCCACGGCGCCGCGTGTTTGACCAGCAGGAACTGGCCGGTGACGTTGACGGCCATGAGCGCGGCGAAATCCGCCGCCGTGGTTTCGGTGACCGAGGTGCCCACCGGTCCGGAAATCCCCGCGCAGCCGACCACGACGTCGAGTCCACCGAACCGGCTCGCCATGGTGCCGACGGCGGCCGCCATCGACGGCTCGTCGGTCACGTCGGCGTGGATCGCCAGCAGGCCGTCGGCCAGCGTGGGCACGGGAGCCCGGTCGAGGGCGCCGACCCGCGCGCCCTCGGCGAGGAACGCCTGGACGCAGGCAAGGCCGATACCGGATGCCGCGCCGGTCACCAGCACGGCCTTGCCCGCGAGCTCCAGTCCCATGGCGCCATCCTCCGGTCCGGATCATTCACGGAGGTTGGCCGTCAGTGCACCCTTCTTGTCGGCAGCCGCATGACGGCCTTTTCAGCCGGAGGTGGACCGGCAAGACTGCGAACCATGACCAGGCCGCATCCACTCGACCCGCTGACCGCCGACGAACTCACCGCAGGCCGCGAGATCCTGGCCGCCGAAGGCCTGCTCGCCGCGACCACGCGATTCCCGGCCGTGCTGCCGGTGGAGCCCGAGAAAGGCGACGCCGCCCCCGACCGCCGTGTCCAGTACACGCTGCTGAACACCGCGACCGGCGAGGCGCGAGACGTGGTCGTTTCGCTGGCCAAGCGCGAAGTCGTCTCCAACGAGGACTGCGGCCCAGGTCAGCCCGCGTATCTGTTCGAGGAGTACGACCTCGCCGCGTCGATCACCAAGGCCTCGCCGGAGTGGCAGGCCGCGATGGAGCGGCGCGGGCTCGGCGACCGGATCGAGCACGCCTTCTGCGCTCCCCTGGCGCCCGGCTTCTTCGGCAGGCCCGACGAGACCGGCCGGGTCATCCGCTCGCTGACGTTCCTGCGCGACGACGCGTCCGACAGCCCGTGGGCGCATCCGGTCGAAGGCCTGATCGTGCACATCGACCTGACCGGGCAGCGCATCATCCGGGTGGAGGACGAAGGCGACGTGCCCGTGCCACCTGAGCACGGTCGCTACGACGGTGTCCCGGCCCGCACCACCCTCAAGCCGATCGAGATCACCCAGCCGGAGGGGCCGAGCTTCACCGTCGACGGCAACGAGGTCACCTGGGAGGGCTGGAAACTCCGGGTCGGCTTCAACGCCCGCGAGGGCCTCACGCTGCATCAGATCAGCTTCCAGGACCGGTCGGTGCTGCACCGCGCGTCGGTACCGGAGATGGTGGTGCCCTACGGCGACACCGCGCCCGGACGGTTCTGGATCAGCTACTTCGACGCGGGCGAGTACCTGCTCGGCAAGAACGGCAACGACCTGCGGCTGGGCTGCGACTGCCTCGGCGTCATCCACTACTTCCCCGCGTTCGTCGCCGACGACCACGGCCATCCGGTCGAGATCCCCCGCGCGATCTGCATGCACGAGGAGGATTACGGGATCCTCTGGAAGCACACGGATCTCGACGGCCGCGCCGAGGTCCGCCGCTCCCGACGGCTGGTGATCTCGTCGATCTCCACCATCGGCAACTACGACTACGGCTTCTTCTGGTACCTCTACCTCGACGGCACCGTGGAACTGGAGGCGAAGGCCACCGGCATCGTGTTCGCCGGAGCCGCGCACCCCGGCACGGATCATCCGCACGCCAACGAGATCGCGCCCGGCCTGTTCGCGCCGGTGCACCAGCACCTGTTCTGTGCCCGGCTGGACGTGGCGATCGACGGCGAACGCAACTCGCTCGTCGAGGTCGACGTCGAACGGGTGCCCATGGGCGAGCAGAACCCGTACGGGAACGCGTTCACCTGGAAGGAGACACCGCTGCGCACCGAACAGGAGGCGCGGCGGCTAGCGGATCCGGCCAAGGCGCGGGTCTGGGAGATCCGCAGCGCGGGGCGGACCAACCGGCTCGGCTCGCCGACGGCGTACCAGCTCGTGCCGCGGCCGTCCGCGACCCTGATGGCGCAGCCGGAATCGACCGTCCACCAGCGGGCGACGTTCGCAACCCGTCATCTGTGGGCGACGCCGTACCGCGCGGACGAACGTTTCCCGGCAGGCGACCGTCCGAACGCGCATCCGGGCGGAGCGGGCCTGCCGGCCTGGACGGCAGCCGACCGCGACCTCGTCGACACCGATCTCGTGCTGTGGCACGTGTTCGGCCCGACCCATGTCCCGCGTCCGGAGGACTGGCCGGTCATGCCGGTCGACTACTCCGGTTTCTCCTTGCGCCCTTACGGCTTCCTGGACCGGAACCCGGCCCTCGACCTGCCTTCCGGCGCCGCCGCCGATCACTGTTCCGCCCACGAGCACTAGGACTCCCACGATGCCCGAACTGACCCTGTCCGACACGTCCACCTGGCTGCCGCTGGACGGTCTGGCCCCCGGTTTCGACGCGAACAAGGCGCCCACGGTCGGCGACCTGCACGGCCGCGCCTTCGAACTCGCCTGTGAAGACGGCACCAGGTTCACCGCGGCCTTCTCCGGCACCCGCATCGAGTGGACCTACCACGGCACGGGCACCGACCGCTGCGAGACGTTCCTGGTCGACGACGACCTGTACTACGTCCAGTTCCACCCGCAGGCCAGGCAGGACGAGGCGTTCACCTTGCTGCTGGACCTGCGCCGCGGCCGCGCCCTCCTGGTGCTGAGCAAGATCGGCGACACTTCGCCCCGCGTCACGCAGTCCTTCGTGGCCGCCACGGTCGGCGGCATCGAGCCGACCGGGGAACCGCTCGCCCCGACCACATCGCTGGTCGGGCGCCGGGTGCTGTGGGTGTACAGCACCGAACACGCCTACGAGCACGTGTACCTCAGCCCGCACTGGTACACGTGGCAGTGCCTCGCCGGCCCCGAGAGGGGGCTCGCGGACACCGACGAGAACTCGGTCTACGAGCTGCGGCCGGGTATCTACGTCTTCGCCTGGCGGGAGAAGGTGATCCCGTGCGCCTCGGTGACCGTCGCCGACCACCGTGACGCGAAGCGCCTTCGCTCGCACGGTGTCCTTTTCGGACTCGACGCCACCGGGAGCACTCCGACCCATTTCACCTTCGGCGCGCACGGCAGGCTGCTGAGCACCACCGTGCACCCCGAGGCCTACGACCCGGCCGGGAGCTGAACCTTGACCGTCGACATCGTCCTCACCAACGCCACCGTGTACACAGTGGACGGTGGCAGACCCTGGGCATCGTCGCTGGCGATCAAGGATGGCAAGGTGCTGTCCCTGGAGGACATCGAACGCGGGCCGAATACCGAGGTCGTCGACCTCGAAGGCGCGTTCGTGATGCCCGGTCTGGTCGACGTGCACAACCACCACGCCCTCGCGGGGCGCTCGGCCCTCTTCGAGCTGAACTTCGGCCTCGACGCCGGACTGGACGACATCCTCGCCGCGGTCCGCGCGAGGGCTGCAGAGCTCGGGCCGGACGAGTGGGTGGTCGGCGGCGCCTGGGCGTCCACTTTGGTCAGCACGCTTTCGCGGGTTTCGGCCCGGCTCGCGCTCGACGAGGCCGCCGGCGGACGCCCGGTCATGCTGTCGGACGACAGCAGGCACAACCGCTGGGTGAGCAGCCGGGCACTGGAGCTGGCGGGCGTCACCGCGTCGACGCCCGATCCGGCGGGCGGGGAGATCGTCCGCGACCCCTCGACCGGTGAGCCGGTCGGCGTCCTGCTCGAGGCGGCGGGCGTCGCCGTCGAACGAGCCCTCAGCGAGACACGGACACTCACCGCGGAGCAGCACGTCGCGGCGTCACGGCACGGGATCGGCACGCTGCACTCGTACGGGGTCACCGCGTTCCAGGACGCCGGTGTCTCCGCGGACATCCTGGGCGCCCTCAAGGCGCTCGACGACGCGGGCGAGTTGCACGCCTGGGTCGTTTCGTCGCTGCTGATCAACGACCCGATCTTCGGTTTCGACCCGATCGGGGCGCCGTTGCTGGAGGTGGCCGGGCAGTACCGGAGCGAGCATCACCGGCCGGACTTCGTGAAGATCTTCCTCGACGGTGTCCCGCCGACGCGGACCGCCGCGTTCCTGGAGCCGTATCTGCCGGACGCCGCGCACGGGGCCTGCCATCACGGCGCCACCACCATGCCGGGTGAAGAACTCGTCGGCTGGTTGCGCACGGCGGCCGCGGCGGGGCTCTCGGCCAAGGTCCACTGCACCGGGGACGCGTCGGTGCGCGCGACGCTGGACGCCGTCGAGAAGGTGCGCGCCGAGGGCTTCACCGAAGCGCGGTTCCAGGTCGCGCACGGCCAGTTCGTCCATCCCGACGACCTCCCCCGCTTCGCCGCGCTGGGCGTCGCCGCGGACATCTCGCCGTTCCTGTGGGTCCCGGGCGTCATCCCGGCCGCCATCGCCGAGGTCCTGCCCGGCGAGCGGGCCGGGCGGATGCAGCCGAACCGGTCGCTGCTCGACGAGGGCGCGCTGGTCGCGGGCGGTTCGGACTGGCCGGTCAGCGAGTCCCCGAACGCGTGGGAGGGCATCCACGGCCTCGTCACCCGCCAGGATCCGACCGGCGCGTTCCCCGGCGCGCTGTGGCCGGAGCAGGCGATCACCCTGGACGAGGCGATCGAGGTCTTCACCCTGGCCGCCGCCCGCGCGATGGGGCTCGGCGACGTCACCGGCTCGCTGGTCCCCGGGAAGTCGGCGGATTTCGTCGTTCTGGACCGCGATCCGTTCCGAACCGACCCGTCCGCGCTCGTCAAGACAAAGGTGACGCAAACGTGGTTCGCCGGGCGGCGCGTGTATCACCGCGTCTGATCTCCTACACTGGTAGAAGAACCAGTGCGGGAGGTCTGCCGATGCCGAAGATCATCGACCACGACGAGCGGCGTAGCCATATCGTCGACGTCACCTGGGATTTGATCACCCAGGGCGGGATCGAGGCCGCCACCATGCGCGAAATCGCGGCCGCCGCCGGCTTCGCGAACGGCGCGCTCAAGCTGTACTTCCCCAGCAAGGAAGACATCATCCAGGCCACCTACGAACGCGCGCTCGGCATGATGCGCGAGTACGTGGAGCTGGACGAGTTGCGCGGGCTGACCGCGCTCCGCGAGCTGTGCGTCTCGTCGATGCCGATCGACGAGGACCGCATCGCCGCGGGGCGTGTCCTGCTCACCTTCTGGCAGCTGTCGCTGACCAACCCGAAACTGCAGGACAAGTACCTCGAGCACATCCGCTCGTGGCGGGGGCTGCTGCACCGGTATCTCACCGAAGGCCGGGAAGACGGCGACATCGTCACCGAGACCCCCGACGAGCAGCTGGTCGACGAGGTCGTGCTGATCAACGCCGGGGCGAACGTGATGAGCCTGGTCGCCGGGGAGTTCTCGACGATCGCTTTGCAGCGGCAGCACCTCGAGTCGTTCTTCGAGCGCCTCACCCGCCCCTGAAGGGCGCTTTCCCCGCATCTGACGCCGTGAAGGCCTCCTTCCCTACCTTCAGGGTAGTGAAGGAGGCCTTCACGGACTTCCGCCCGCACAACCGAACTCGCGTGATCAGAGGCGAAACTCGCGTGATTGGACGCGGAACTCGCGTGACTGGAGGCGGAACTCTCGCCACCAGCTGTCATCCGCCCCCAAACACGCGAGTTCCGGCCCCACACACACGAGTGACGACTCGCCTACCGATGGCGAAAACCTCCACGAGGACGTTGCGAAAGTGGCCTTCGCAACGTGCCGGCGCCCGGCGATACCGCATTCAGAGGACTAAACGCGGCAGTCGAAGGTCCGGGTCAGGAAGCTCGCCACGTGCCGGTGCGAGCGCGGCGAGGCCGGAAGATCCGTGTGGAGCCCATAGAACCCGTGGATCTGCCCCGAGTACCGCGTCATCTCGACGTGGGTCCCCGCGTCGGCCAGCCGCCGCGCGAACTCTTCCCCTTCGTCCCGCAGGACGTCGTACTCGGCCGTGAGCACGAGCGCCGGCGGGAGACCCGTCAGGTCGTCGGCGCGCAGCGGCAGCAGGTACGGGTCGTTCAGCTGCGCCGGATCGGACACGTACTGCTCGAAGAAGAACCGCATCGCCCCGGCGGTCATGCCGAAGCCCTCGGCGAAGTCCACATAGGACCGGAACCCGTCGTCCGGATGGCCGTACACCGGGCAGATCAGCACCTGCGCGGCCAACGGCGGGCCACCACGGTCACGGGACATCATCGAGACCACCGTCGACAGGTTGCCGCCCGCGCTTTCCCCACCGACCGCGATCCGCGCGGAGTCGACCGAAGGACCCCCGCCGCCCGCGGCGAGCCATTCGACGACGGCGTAGCAGTCGTCCGGGGCCGCCGGGTACGGATGCTCGGGCGCGAGCCGGTAGTCGACCGCGACGACGGCGACCTTCGCCGCGTTGCACACCGCCCGCGACGCGACTTCGTTCTCGTCGATCGAGCCGATCGTCCACCCGCCGCCGTGGATCCAGACGAACGCGGGCACCGGCCCCGCGACCTCGGGCAGATAGATCCGCACCCGCACACCGGACGGCAGGACGTGCTCGGCCACCGATCCGACCTCTTCGACCGACTCGGGGCGTCGCCAGGAAGCGGCGAAAGCGGCTCGCAGCTCGGGAGCCGTCAGCGGCCCGGCCGGCGCCTCCGACGGGGCGCTGCGGGCGAGCAGTTCCTTGACCGCGGGATCGAGGGTCACGGTCACACCGCTTCCGCGACCAGCACCCGCGGGCTGCCCGGCAGCGCGAGCCGGTCGGTGACCCGCCAGCCCGCCGCGCTCAGCCAGCCTCGGACCTCGGCCTCCGGGTAGACGACCGTCCCGTCGATCACCAGATACTCTCCCGCGTGCAACGCGTCGATCGGGCGCTGGACCTCGTCGTCGTCGAGGAAGAAGTCGAGCACCAGCAGTGCCGCTCCCGGCGCGGCGGCGGCGCGAGCGTTACGCAGGATCTCCGCGTTCTGCTTCGCGTCGAACCGGTGGACGACGTGGTTGACCATCACCAGGTCGAACTCGCCTTCCGGCCGCGCGGTGGGCGTCTCCGCCCCGACGACGGTCGCGCGGTCCGCCAAGCCCGCCTCGGCCGCCGCGGTGGTAACCGACTCGGTGAAGCCCGGGTCGAAGACGAACGTGGTGTGCAGTTCGTCGTTGAGCTTCATGGCTTCGACCGCGAACGCGCTGGAGAGACCGCCGAGGTCCAGCGCCTTGCGATGCGAGCCGAAATCGTAAGCGCCGGCCAGCATCTTGGCGTGCAGGGCGTTATACGTCATGACTCCCGCCATGAACGTGCCCCAGCGCGCGTCGTCCATCTCCAGTTTCCCGGGCTCACCGCTGTCGGCCGTGTGACCGAACTGCAGCCAATGCGGGTAGCTGATCGAGTCCAGGAACGTCAGGAACGGCGCCAGATCGAGGTCGCCGCCACCGAGATACTCCGCCGCGTCGGCGCCGAGCTCGTACCGTCCGTCCACACGGGACAGTAGACCGAGTGATGACATGGCGTCACCGAGGATGCGGGTGATCTTCTCCGGTTTGCCGATCTTCCCCGCCAGTTCCGCGGCCGTCAACGGCCCGTCGGAGAGCGCGGTGAACAGGCCGATCCGGCTCGCCGCGAAGAGTTGCTTTGCCGCCATGTAGCCCACGGCGATGTCCACGATCCGCTCGGGACCGGCAGTCTTGGTCGACCCGCTCACGGGTGCCTCCTCAGCTCGTTTCCATCGAGAGTCTACAGACGTAGACAAAAGAATCCAGTGCAAGTTTTCGCCCGCTGCCAGGGAAAACCTGCCGGATATCAACTTCCTACATTCGTAGAATATACCCATTGACAGCGCACTCGCCCAGTGTCAACATGCGTAGAACCACCCCCGCCGGAGGCCCGTTCCCCGGCAGTGCGGTCCGCTTCGGGCGGGCTCGGGAAAGGGGATTCATGACCCTGCTCGAATTACGAGAACTCACCGTCGGCGTCATCGCCGACGAAACCGAACGCGAACTGGTGCGCGAACTTTCGTTCGACCTCGACCAAGGCCGGACACTCTGCGTGGTCGGCGAATCCGGCAGCGGTAAAACGGTGACGGCCTTGTCGATCATCCGGTTGCTGGAATTCGTCGCGCCGGTGTTCACGCGCGGCGGGATCGCCGTCGACGGCGTGGACGTCACGCGGCTTTCCGCCGACGAGATGCGCGCGTACCGCGGCCCGCGGATCGGCATGATCTTCCAGGAGGCCTTGGATTCACTCAACCCGAGTCAGCGCGTCGGGAAACAGCTGATCGAGGCCTACCGGAAGCCCGGTTCCCTGCCACGCCAGGCCGCGCGCAAGGGCACGCCGTTGCATCGCGAGGCCGAGGCGAAAGCTCGCGGCCTGCTGAAGGAGGTCGGCCTCACCGACACCGACCGCGTGCTTTCCCTTTACCCGCACCAAATGTCGGGTGGGATGCAGCAACGCGTGATGATCGCGCTGGCGCTGATGGCCGATCCGAGTCTGCTGATCGCCGACGAGCCGACCACGGCTCTGGACGTGACCACGCAGGCGGAGATCCTCACCCTGTTCGACCGGGTCCGCCGCGACCACGGCACGGCGTGCGTCTTCATCACGCACGACATGGGCGTGGCCGCGCAGGTGGCGGACCGGATCGCGGTGATGTACCGCGGCGAACTGGTCGAGCTGGGGTCCACAGAGGACATTCTGTATTCCCCGAAGCATCCCTACACCAAGGCGTTGCTCGACTGCGTTCCGCAACTCGGGATCAGCAGGCGCGACGGCTTCCCCACCATCTCCGAGGCACTGCTCGAAGCCGCGATGAACGGCGAGTCGGCGGTCGCGACCGAAACCAGGTCGCTGAGCCGCGCGAAGACCGGAGACATCGGCGAGGGCACCGCGCTCGTCATCGATTCCGTGTCCAAAGTGTACGGACGACGCGGCAGGTTCTCCCTCAGCCGCGAGCCGGAGGTGCACGCGGTCAAGGACGTCTCGCTGGAGATCGCGCCCGGCGAGTTCTTCGGCCTGGTCGGGGAATCCGGTTCGGGCAAGACCACCCTCGGCCGCCTGGTGAGCGCGCTGGAGCCGCCGACGTCGGGCACCATCGCCTTCGGTGATCACCGGTGCACCGCATCCGGGCTCGACGGCGACGAGCGCGCGTTCCGCCGCCGCGCGCAGCTCATCTTCCAGGACCCGCAGAGCTCGCTCGATCCCCGGCACACCGCCGCCAGGATCATCGCCGAGCCACTGCGGGAGCTCACCGGCCTCCGCGGCGCCGAACTCGACCGCCGCGTCACCGAACTGATCGACGAGGTCGGCCTCCCCTCCGACACCGCGAAGAAGCTGCCCTCACAGCTCTCCGGTGGTCAGCGGCAGCGCGTCTCGATCGCCCGCGCGATCGCCGCCGAACCCGACCTCATCGTCGCCGACGAGCCCACCTCCGCGCTCGACGTCTCGGTGCAGGGGCAGGTGATGAACCTGCTGCTGGAACTGCGGCGCACCCGCGCGCTCAGCTTCCTGTTCATCACGCACAACCTCAGCCTGGTGCTCTCCGTCGCCGACCGGGTCGGCGTGATGTACCGCGGTCGGCTGATCGAAATCGGCGAACCGGACGAGATCCGGCTCCGCGCCCGGCACGAGTACACCCGCCGTCTCCTCGCGGCGAACCCCGAAATTGGAGTGCGGAACCCATGAGACGAACCCTGACCAAGGCCGCGCTCGGCCTGGCGACCGTCCTGCTGATCAGCTCGTGCATGGGAGGGCAGGCAGGCGGTGGGGCCGCCGACGGGCCGCCGGTCCGGGGCGGCAACCTGAAGGTCGCCGTGCCCACCGATCCGCAGTCGCTCGACATGGTCGCCAACCCCGGCCAGGTGACCGCGCATATCGGCAACATGATGTACGAGAAGCTGTTCGAGGTGGACAAGGGCTTCACCGCCCGGCCCATGCTGGTCGAGGACTACACCACCAGCCCGGACCGGCTCACGTACACCTTCAAGCTCCGCCAGGGCGTCACGTTCCACGACGGCAACCCGCTGACGTCCGAGGACGTCGTGGCGAGCCTGAAGCGGTGGCAGCAGGTGCACCGCACCGGTCAGCTGGTCACACCGGACATCGAAACGATCACGCCGACCGATCCGGCGACGGTGACCATCAAGCTCAAGAAGCCGCGCTACCCGCTCATCAACGAACTCGCCGGCGCGGGCACGGAGATCTACGAGGCGAAGAACCTCGCCGGCGTCGCGCCGACCGGGTTCGCCCAGGACAAGGCGATCGGGACCGGGCCGTACAAGCTCAAGAGCTGGGACATCGGCCGCGAACTGGTGCTGGAGCGCCACTCCGGCTACAAGTCCCGGTCCGAAGAGGACTGGGGCGGGCAGGCGGGCGCCAAGCACGCATACCTGGACACCGTGACCTACAAGGTGGTCTCCGACCAGGACGCGCTGATCAACGGCCTTCAGACCGGCCAATGGGACCACATCATGCCCACGAACGACCAGTACGAGCCGCTGCGTAACAACCCGGCCGTGGTCGTGCACAACCTGCCGGGCGGCAACGACAACGTGGTGATCCCGAACTTCAACACCGGTTCGAAGTTCGCCGACCCCCGCGCTCGCGAGGCACTGAACCTGCTGTTGGACAAGCCCGCGATCAACGCGGCCACCGGCGGCAGCAAGGACCTCACCCTCGAGACCGGCGCCTTCGCCTCGCCGGACAACAAGCAGTTCTATTCGACCGCGGGCGAAGAGGTCTACAAGGCGCACGATCCGGAGAAGGCCAAGCGGCTGCTGGCCGAGGTCGGGATCATCGCCGGCGCCACGATCCGGATCGTCACCACGAACTCGTATCCGGAGTTCGGCAAGTGGGCGGTGCTGATCCAGGACAGCCTGTCGAAGATCGGCATCAACACCAAGATCGACACCTTCGATTTCGCCACCATGCTCGGCACGCTGACCAAGGAACCGGGCGGCTGGGACATCACCACGCTGTTCTTCGACTCGGCGCTGACCTCGCCCGCGCAGATGCCCGCGCTCACTCTGGGCACGCTGAACGGTTCGTCGTCGCCCGAACTGGACGCGCTCATGGCCGAGTTCAACGCCTCGACGACACCCGAGCAGGCGAAGGCGGTGGTGGACAAGCTTCAGGCGTTCACCTGGAAGCACTTGTCGGTGATCACGCTGAGCCAGTCGAAGCTGTACGCGGCCTACTCCCCCAAGCTCAAGGGCTACGGCGACTTCTACCGCGTCTTCTGGAACACCTGGCTGGCGTCATGACCGGTCTGTTGCTGCGGAGGCTGCGCGATCTGGTGATCATCCTGGTGATCGTCGGGACGATGATGTTCTTCGTCATCCGCCTGATCCCCGGCGACCCCGCGCAGGCGATCCTCGGCCCGACCGCGCGTCCGTCCGATGTGGACGCGTTGCGGGAGAGCATGGGACTGAACGGGACGCTCTGGGAGCAGTACTTCAGCTGGGCCGGGAACGTACTGCACGGCGACTTCGGTACGTCGATCACCTATCACGCGCCGGTGCTCGGCGTGGTCGCCGACCACATCCTGCCGACGCTGACGCTGGCCGTGCTCTCGACGGTGATCAGCTTCTTCCTCTCGGTCGCGATCACCTCGTGGCAGGCGGTGTCGCCGCGCAACCCGATGGCGCGGGCGCTGGACCGGCTCTCCGCGCTCGGGATGGCGATGCCGGACTTCTGGATCTCGCTGATGCTCGTGCTCGTGTTCTCGGTGACGCTGCGCTGGTTCCCGTCCAGCGGCTACGAGAACCTGTTCACCGACCCGGCGACGGCGGTGCCCGCACTGGTGCTGCCGCTGACCGTGCTGGTCATCGGGCAGACCGCGTTGTTCGTGCTCACCCTGCGTGAAAGCCTGCTCGGTGAGCTTCCGCTGGCCTATCTGCGCACCGCGCGGGTGAAAGGTCTGTCGGAGCGCCAGGTCATGACCAAACATGTCCTGCCGAACGCGCTCATGCCGCTGATCACTCAGCTGGGCAGCAATTTCGCCATGCTCGTCGGCGGAATCGTGATCATCGAGTCCATCTTCGTCGTGCCGGGGCTGGGCCATCTGCTGATGGGCGCGGTGTCCACTCGCGACTTCCCGCTGATCCAGGGTGTGACGTTGTTCGTCGCGGTGCTGTTCGTGCTGGTCAACCTGCTGGTGGACCTCTCGTACGCGCTGCTCGACCCGAAGGTGCGTGTCTCGTGAGCGTGGCTCTCGTGGAAAAGACGTCGCCGGTGCGCGAACCCCGTCCGGCGGGCCGGGCGGCCAGGATGTTCCGGCGGAACCGGATGCTGGTGATCACCACCGCGATGCTGGCGGTGATCGTGCTGACCGTGATCGTGCTGCCGTTCTTCCTGCCGAGTGTCAGCGCGACCGACCCGGTGAACCGGCTGCTGCCGCCGTCGGCCGCGCATCCGCTCGGCACGGACTCGTTCGGCCGGGACGTGCTCGCCCGGCTGGTCTCCGGCGGCCGCGCGTCGCTCGGGCTGTCCGCCCTGATCACCCTGTGCGCGGCCTTCACCGGCCTGGTCATCGGGCTGATCAGCGGGTTCTTCCGTGCCGCGGACGCGGTGCTGATGCGGGTGATGGACGCCTGGATGTCGTTCCCGGCGATCATCCTCGCGATGGCGCTGGCGATCTCGCTCGGCGCGAGCATCTGGACCGAGCTGATCGCGCTGACCGTGATCTTCACGCCGTTCACCGCCCGGGTCATCCGCAGCCGGGTGCTCGGCATCGCCGGACGCGCCTACATCGGCGCCGCCCGGGTCTCGGGCATGAGCCGGTGGAAGATCCTCGTCGTGCACGTGTTCCCGAACGTGCTGCCGCTCGCGCTGGTGCAGGTGGTGATCCTGTCCGCGGCGGCGATGCTCGTGGACGGGGCGATGAGTTTCCTCGGTCTCGGTATCGCTCCCCCGACCCCGACCTGGGGCAACATGATCGCCGAAGGGCGGTCGTACCTGGTGCAGGCGCCCTGGCTGGTGATCGCGCCCGGCGTGACGATCATGGTGTGCGTGTTCCTGCTGAACCTCATCGGCTCGTCGCTGCGGATCGCCGTCGACGCCCGCGCGCGGACGTTGAGCGAAATGCAGCGCCTGCGCACCCGCCGCCCTTCCGCCAGCTGAGAGAGGATCCCGTTGTCTGCCACTACTTCCCTGGCCGTGCGCCACTTCGCTCCCGAAACCGTCTCGGGACCGCCTGTACTGCTGGTGCACGGATTCGCCTCCGACGGGCACACCGACTGGATCACCACCGGGTGGCCGGCGGCGCTCACCGCCGCGGGCCGCGAGGTGCTCGTCCCCGATCTTCCCGCGCACGGCTCCAGCCCGGCCCCCTCGGGATCACTGGGTGCCGCCGCGATCACTTCGGAACTGACCCGACTGGTCTCGGGTCTGTCCGAAGTGGACGTTGTCGGTTACTCGCTGGGCGCGCGGCTGGCCTGGGACCTGCCCGCTCAGGCCCCTGTCCGGCGGCTCGTGCTCGCCGGCGTGAGCCCCTTCGAGCCGTTCGGCACCGTCGACGTCGCGGCCGCGCTGACTTTCGCCGGTGGCGGTAAGGCACCGTCGGATCCGCTGACGGGGATGATCGCGCAGATGATCACCGCGCCGGGGCGGAATCCGGCCGCGCTCGCGCGGTGCATCGAAGACCTGCGGGCGGAGCCTTTCGCGCCGGTGGCCGGTGCGGTCTCCGTGCCGACTCGATTCGTTGCGGGGGTGGAGGATCCGGTAAGTCAGGGGATCGAGACGTTGGTGGAGCTGGTGCCGGGGTCCTCCCTGGTGCGGGTGCCAGGGGACCATGGTGGGGCGCTGAGGAGTCCGGAGTTCAAGGCGGCCGTGCTGGAATTCCTGGGCTGAGGTCTCTTCGGCTTTCATGACCTCCGGACGGCGACAGGCGGGTCCGCAGGCGTTGCGAAAGCCACTTTCGCAACGCTTCCCAAGACACGACCGATGCCATGAAAGGTCCTTTCCTTGCAAATTTTGCAAGGAAAGGACCTTTCATGGCGCTCTCGCCCGGCTCATACCACCCAGATGCGGGTCCGGTGCTCTCACTGCTGCGATGAAGGACGCTTTCATAGCAAATTTCGCTATGAAAGCGTCCTTCATCGCAGTCGCGAAAGGCGTTCAGAAGGTCCCGTCCGCAGCCACTTCCCGGTCCAGCCACAGGTCATCCAGAGCCGCCCGGACCTCCGCCCCCTGGGAAGCCGCCAACGCGACAGCGCCCAAGTTGTCCTCCAGTTGCGCAAGACGGCTCACGCCGAACAGCACGTTCGCCACCGGCCCGTACGCGAGGCAGAACGCGAGTGCCAACTGCGATGGACTCACGCCGAAGTCCCCGGCAGCAGCGGCGACGCGTGTGGCGACGGCGCGGATCGACTCCCGGATACCACCCGGGTCCGCGCCGATCTCCCGCGACGGAGTCTTTCCGAGCAGCACGCCACCCTCGAACACGTCGGACGCCTGCAACGTCAACCGCCCCGCCTCGAAATGCGCGCCGTAGAAGCGGCCTTCCGCCATCGAACGGCGAACGACGCTGTATTTCAGCTGAGCGAAACGTGGAGCCGGAAGACCTTCGCGCGCGGCGAAGTCCAGCGCGAGGTCGAGGTCGGCGGCCTGCCAGTTGTTCACTCCCCAGACGTCGAACCGGCCGAGCCGGATCTGTTCGGCCACCTCGGTGACGATCCGCGGGACGTCCGGACGCTCGAAGTAGTCGCCGACCACGACGGCTTCCGCGCGGTCGACGCCGACGCGGTCGAACGAGGTCGCGAGCTGCTCGGCGAAACCGGTGTCCGGGTAGTCCCAGAGCCAGAGTTTCCCGCACAGCTGGTACTCGTCGCGCTTGATCCCGGCCGCGCGGACGGCCTCGCCGAAGAGGAGGTCCGTGCGCGACTGTTCGGAATGCGGCCCCATGTTGTAGTGAGCCACGTCGAAGAGCGTGATCCCGGAGTCGATCGCGTACCGGAGCAGACGCACCGCGTCGCCGAAGTCCATGCGGTCCCAGGTGTTCCAGGATCCCAGGCTCAGCGCCGAAGTGGCGAAGCCCAGCCCGTTCTGCTTCTCGTCCACGAGATTTCCTTTCGCTGGCAACGGAAACAAGTTTTAGTCTACGATCATAGAATGAACAAGAGACTTGTCATGGTGACCGGCGGCGCCAGCGGCATCGGCCGCGGGGTCGCCGAAGCGTTCCAGTCCGCGGGTGACCGCGTGGTCATCGCCGACGTCGACGTCCGCGCGGCGCACGACCTGGCCGGCGAACTCGGCGCGGAGCATGTCGAACTCGACATCTCCGACCCCGGATCGGTCGACGCGGCGCTCGCGCTGGTCGCCGATCGGTTCGGCCCGGTGGAGGTCCTCGTCAACAACGCGGGGCTCGCCGGGGGCGGCGGACCGTTGGTGGGCTTGGACATCGGCGTCTTCGACCTGTGCATGCGGGTGAACTTCCGCGGCACCTTCCTGATGACGCGCGCGGTCGGCGCGCACATGCTGGAAGCGGGCACCCGGGGCGCCATCGTGAACATCACCTCCATCGGCGCCCGGCAGCCGACCCCGGGGCTCGGCCACTACGAGGCCACCAAGGCCGCCGTCGAGGCTCTCACGCGATCGGCCGCGCTCGAATTGGCACCGCACGGCATCCGCGTCAACGCCGTGGCGCCCGGCCCGGTGCTCACTCCGATGACCGCCGGTTTCGCCTCGGACGCCGCTGCCCGTGCGGCGTGGGAAGCGAGGATTCCCCTGGGAACCATCGCTTCCGTCGCCGACGTGGTGCCGTCAGTCCTGTTCCTCGCCTCCGCCGACGCCGGCCATCTCACCGGGGTGAGCCTCCAGGTCGACGGCGGGCAGCTGCTCACCTGAGTACACGACGCGGCCGCCGGACACGGTGAGTTCGACACCGACGTCCGGCAGGTCCGTGAACCCGACCTCGAGCGGATTCGCCGCCAGCACACAGAAGTCCGCGACGCGGCCCACGGTCAGCGAACCCTTCCACTCCGCCGCACCGTCCTGCTCCGCGGCCGCGACCGTGTAGCAGCGCAGCAGCCGAGCCATCACTGTCGGGTCCACTTCGGACACTTCCAGCATCTGGGCGGCCGCCGCGATGTGCACCCGCCAATCAGGGGTCACCACCGGTGCGTCGCTGCTCAAGGTCAGTGGCATACCCGACGTCAGCATTTCCGCCAGCGGCCAGGCACGAGCACCGACCTCGGCACCGAGCGCGTCCGTCAGCATTCCCCGCATCGCGACCGCGATCGCGGGCTGCGTGGTCAGGCCGACGCCCGCCGAAGCCATGCGCGCGAGCTGATCCGCCGTCACCAGGTCGCCGTGCACCAGGTGGTCGCCACGGCGAAGCGAGCCGAGCGCGGCCTCGATGCTGCGATCCCCCGTGGCGTGTACGGCCACAGTCATCCCGGCGTCGTGGGCGAGACGGATCATCGCGGCCAGATTACCCGCACGGTCCGGATCGTCGTCGCCGTCGACGAGCAGCGCCCCGTGCGAACCGTCGGCATAGCAGTGGTGCGTCCACGCGGAGCGCATCGGCGGAATGCCATCGGCGAAGATCTTCACGCCGGGCACGGTGAGCCACAACGGATCCGCGACCGGCGACGGTGACGACAGCCCACGCTCGAAGTCCGCCAGCGAACTGGCACCGTCGAGCAGACCGAAGAGCCGCAACGCGGTGACCCTCGCGCGAAGCATCCCGTCCTCCGCCAGCGCGGCGTACTCCGCCAGCACCTCGGCGCCGAAACACCCGGTCTCGCCAGGCCCCAGACCGGGTTCGGTGTAGCTCGTGATGCCCAGTGACGCGCACAGGTCACCCGCACGCAGGATGGCGGCCCGCCGCTCGGCCGCGGTGCGCACCGTTTTCTCTTCTCCCCCGGCGAATCCGGCACCACCGATGAGCGTGTCCGGCCAGCGGGCACCAAGCCAGGTCGCGTGGAGGTGTGAATCGTTGATACCGGGGAGAACGGCTCTGCCCGCCAGGTCGATCACCTCGGTCTCCGGGCCGATGTGGTCCAGCGCGACATCGCCGAGGGCGACGATCCGATCGCCACGGACGGCCATCGCCCGCACGACGGTGTCCGCCGGGTCGAAAGTAAGCACAGGGCCGCCGCGAACCACGAGTGAAGCGGGGCGAATACGGTGCGACGGCATGGTTTCCTCCAGGATCTGGACTTTTTCTCCTACGACTGTAGACTAAAAAGATGGCCAACAGAACCGAAGCGGCGGTGCTCACCGAACACGGCTCCGCGCTCACGTTGCGGGAACTACCGCTGCCCGAGGAGCCGGAACCGGGCGCCGCGCTGGTCCGGATCACCTGCACCACCCTGTGCGGCACCGATGTGCACCTCTGGTCCGGCCAGATGACCTTCCCCGGCATGCTCCCGATGGTGCTGGGCCACGAAATGGTCGGCGAGGTGGTGGCCGTCGGAGCGGGTACCACCGACACGCTCGGCCGCGAGATCGCCCAGGGCGACCGCATCGGCTGGTCCGAGTCGACCTGCGGAAAGTGTTACGGCTGCACGATCCTGCGCGAGCCGGTCGCCTGCGAGAAGCGCGGATACGGTTTCCTCCAGCGTTCCGATGTCTTCCCGTACGCCACCGGCGGACTCGTGCGGTACTGCTACGTGACTCCTGGTGCGGCAAAGCTTCTTCTCCCCGACGACGTCAAGGACACTTGGGCATCGATGTCGGGCTGCGCGGGCAAAACCGTACTGCGGGCGGTGTCGCGTTCGGGCGGTATTCGTCCAGGGGCGACCGTCGTGGTCCAGGGCGCGGGCGCGCTGGGCGTGTTCGCCACCGCGGTCGCGCGGATCTCCGGCGCGGGAGACGTGATCACCATCGGCGGGCCCGCCGACCGCCTGAAGATCGCCGAACGTTTCGGGGCCACAGCGACGATCCCGGTCGACGGCAGCGTCGAAGACCGTATCGAGCGGGTCAAGGAACTCACCGGCGGCCGGGGCGCCGACCACGTCTTCGACTTCGCCGGCGGGCCGACGATCGGTGAAGAGGCCGTCGCCTTCGCCGCCCAGCGCGGGACGATCGCGATCGTCGGCTCCACCGGCCCCGCGCCCTCCCCCGTGGCGCTGGGCACGGTGATGGGCAAGGAACTCACGGTCGTCGGCTCGCTCAACGGCGACATCGCCGACTACCACCGCTCGGTGGAATTCTTCCGCACGTTCGCCGATCGGCTGCCGTGGGACGAGTTTTTCAGCGCGCCTGTGGGTCTTTCCCAAGCGTCCCAGAGCGTCGAGTCGATGTCGCGGCTCGGCGAACTCAAAGCCGTCATCGATCCCCGCCTCCCCTAGGAGACCCTCATGACCGTAGTCCCCCAGCGCAGGATCGGCCGCGACGGCCCGCTCACCGGCGTGCTCTCGCTCGGCTCCTGGCACACCTATGACCGGATGGACTTCCGCGAGGCGGTGGACCTCGTCCGCACCGCGGTCGATTCCGGCATCACGCTCTTCGACGTCGGCGTCTACGGTTTCCCCGGCGCCGCACCGGTCTTCACCGACGTGCTGTTCTCCGCGATGGTCCGCGCGGCCGGGCTCCGCCGGGAGGACTACCTGTTCTCGGCCAAGCTCTGGCTGGATGGCTATCCGGAGCACAACCTGCGCGACCAGCTGGACAACGCGCTTTTCCGCGCGGGCGTCGAGCACGCCGACCTGGTGGTACTGGGCGATCTCCGGCGCGACGACACCGATCTGCACCAGCTGGTGCTGGATCTGGACGAACTGCGCGAGGCCGGGCTCATCCGGCAGTGGGGCGTCAACAACTGGTCCGCCGCCACGATCCAGGCCCTGCACGATTTCGCCGCTGCCGAGAACGTGCCCGGTCCCGCGATCGCGCAGCTGAAGTACAGCGTCGCGCGACGGTCCATTCCGGACGGTGAACCCTTCAAGAAGGTCTTCGGCGAACTCGGGGTCACGCTGCAGTCTTCGGACATCTTCGAGGGCGGGATCCTGCTGGGCAAGAACAGCGGTGCGCGCCAGGTCGGCCGCGATCCCGGCGACATCCGCGAGCGCATTGCCGCCGCTGCCCCGGAATTGGCGAAGATCGCGGCCGGACTGGCCGCGACACCGGCGCAGCTGTGTCTCGCGTTCACTCTCACTCATCCGGCCAACACGACCACCCTCTTCGGTGCGACGAGCACCCAGCAGCTCAAGGACAACCTGGGCGCCGTCGATCTCGTCGAGCGCGTGGGCGCGCGACAGCTCCGCGAACTCGTCGAGCCGTACTGGGCGGACCGGGGCGTCGTCGATCCGGAGGGACCGTGACGGCCTTCGACCCCGAACTCGCCGAAGCCCTGAGCGGACTGCCTGCCGGACCACCATTGGGTGCCGATTCGCTGGCGGAGATCCGGCGGGCGATGGCCGACGGGAACCTGAGTTGCGCCGAGGCGATCGGCGACCGGGATCTCGTCTGGGAAGACCGGCAGGTGCCGGGTACCGACGTGGTCGTCACGGTCGTCAAGCCGAGGGACGCCGAGGACGCGCCGGGTTTCTACAACATCCACGGCGGCGGGATGGTGCTGGACGACCGGTTCGCCGACCTGCCTAGAATGGTCGCCCTCGTCGAGGAATTCGGCTTCGTCGCGGTGACCGTGGACTACCGGCTCGCCCCCGAACATCCGCATCCGGTGCCGATCGAAGACTGCTACACGGGCTTGACGTGGATGGCCGAGCACGCGGACGAACTCGGCTTCGACCCCGGACGGCTGATCGTGGGCGGTGGCAGCGCCGGAGGCGGGCTCAGCGCGGGTATCGCCTTGCTTGCCAGAGATCGCGGTGGACCCGCGCTGGCCGGTCAGCTCCTGCTGTGCCCGATGATCGACAGCCGCAACGACTCCGGGTCCACAGTGGAATTCGCCGAACACGGAGTATGGGACAGGGCGGCCAACGAGTTCGGGTGGCGATCGCTCCTGAATGGACAGACCTCACCGTACGCCGTTCCGGCGACCGCGGACGACCTCGCCGGGCTCCCGCCCGCCTTCATCGAGGTCGGCGCGGCCGAGATCTTCCGCGACGAGGACGTCGAGTACGCGCGGCGCCTCTGGCAGGCGGGCGTGCCCACCGAACTGCACGTCTGGGCGGGCGCGTACCACGGCTTCGACCGGATCGCCCCGGACAGCGAGGTGACCAGGGCCGCGCTCGCCGCCCGGGCCTCCTGGCTGCGCCGCACTATCGGCCGAGCATGAACCGGGCGGCCTGCTCGCCGACCAGCACCGCCGGCGCGTTGGTGTTGCCCGTGGTCACGCGCGGCAGCACCGACGCGTCGGCGATCCGGAGCCCGCTGATCCCGTGCACGGCGAGCTCCGGGTCCACCACGGAGTCGGCGTCCGTGCCCATCCGGCAGGTCCCGACCTGGTGGTGGTAGGTGATCGCGGTCCGCCGGACATACTCGCGGACGTCGATGTCCGGACCCGGATACAGCTCGCGGGCACCCCAGTCCTCGGCCAGGGCGGACGCCCGCCCGATCTCCCGGCACTGTTCCACCGACGCGACCAGGCTTTCGAAATCGGCCGGATCCTCCAGCGCGGCGAGGTCGATCAGCGGTTCGTCGAGCGGACTCGGCCCCGAAAGCCGAAGACTGCCCCGGCTGCGCGGCGTGACCATGCCCGCCATCAGCGAGAACCCGGTCTCCGGGCCGGTCATCCACGACTCGTACATCGGGACACTGAAGTGGATCGGCTGCGTGTCGGGCACCGCCAGGCCTGGGCGGCTGCGCCAGAACAGATGGGTCTGCGTGACCGAGCGGCCGGGCGCGGGCGGGTCCACCTGACGGCGATCGGTCGCGAAGATGACCGGCGACAGCAGATGGTCGTGCAGGTTCTTCCCGACGCCCGGCAGCTCCGCGACGACGTCGATACCGTGCACCTCCAGCTCGTCGACCGGGCCGACCCCACTGCGCAGCAGGATCGCCGGGGACGCCAGCGCGCCGGCGGCGAGCACGACCTCGTCGGCGAAGACCTTGCGCAGTTCGCCGTCGATCTCGGCCAGTACACCGGTCACCTTGTCGCCCTCGAAGAGCAATCGGTGCACAAGCGCTCCCGTGTGGACGGTCATCCGCTCGGCAACGGGTTGCCCGTAAGCGAGCCAGGTGTTGAGCCGTTTTCCGTCGCGCGTGGTCACACGCTGCACCGACACGCCGTCGAGCTCGTCGCCGTTGTAGTCCGGATTGAACGGCAGGCCGATCTGCACGGCAGCGTCCACAATGGACTGCTGGATCGGGTGCAGCGGTTCGTTCGGCACGACGTCGAGCAGGTCCTTTTCGATCCGCTCGTACACCGGACGGACGTCGTCCCACCGCCAGCCGGGCAGGTCCCAGCCGTCGTAGTCGGCCGGGGCGCCACGCACCCAGATCATCGCGTTGAGCGAATGCGACCCGCCGAGCACCTTGCCGCGCGGCAGGTGCAGCCGCCGGTTCGCCGCGTGCGGCTGCGGCACGGTGTAGTAGTCCCAGTCCTCCGGGCCGTGCCACAGCTCGCCGGCCCGCGAAGGGTCGTGAATGGCCGGGTTGGTGTCCGGCCCGCCCGCTTCGAGCAGGGTGACCCACACCCCGGAATCGGCCAGTCTCCTGGCGACCACCGAACCGGCCGAACCCGCTCCCACCACGATGACGTCCATGTCCCCCACCCTCGCAAGGCGCGACGACGTCCGGCGGATTCGGTTCGCTGGCCGACAATCGGCGTGCCCTGGCGGGCAAGACCGGGGCCCTCGTGGCGCCCGATACTCGATCACACACCGGTCGAGGAGGAGCTAGCCATGGCCACACGCCTGTTCATCGACGGACAGTGGACCGCCGCGGGAGGCGGGTCGCTGCCGACGTACGATCCGGCCACCGGCCAGGTGATCGAGGAGGTCGGCACCGCGTCGGCCGCCGACGTCGACGCCGCCGTCGGTGCCGCACGGAAGGCACTGAACGACCCCGCATGGGCGGGTCTGCTGCCGGTCCAGCGCGCGGCGCTGCTGTTCAAGCTGGCGTCGCTGGTCGACGAGCGCCACGAGGAGCTTGCCGCGCTCGAGACGCGCGACCAGGGCCAGCCGATCGGCGTCTCGCGCCAGGTCAGCGTCACCGGCGCGGCGGAGCACCTCCGGTACTTCGCGGGCTGGGTGACCAAGATCCAGGGCACCACCAACCCGGTGTCCTTCCCGGACACGCTGCACTACACCCGCCGCGAGCCGGTCGGGGTGAACGCGCTGATCACGCCGTGGAACTTCCCGCTGATGATCCTCGTTTGGAAGCTCGCGCCCGCACTGGCCACCGGCAACACCGTGGTGATCAAGCCCAGTGAGGTCACCCCGCTGACCAGCATCCGGCTGGTGGAGCTGGTGCACGAGGCCGGGTTCCCGCCGGGGGTGGTCAACCTGGTCACCGGCGACGGTGCCGTCGGCGCGCTCCTGAGCAGGCACGCCGACGTCGACCATCTGTCCTACACCGGGTCCACCGCGGTCGGGAAACTGATCACGGCGGCGAGCGCGGAGTCGAACCTCAAGCGCCTCACCCTCGAACTCGGCGGCAAGGCACCCAGCATCATCGCCGACGACGCGGACATCGATGCCGCCGTCGCCGGCAACCTCGCCGGCGCGACGTTGAACAGCGGGCAGGTCTGCGCCGCGTACACCCGGTTCTTCGTGGACCGCAAACGCGAAGAGGAGTTCGTCGCGAAGCTGGCCGCCGGGCTCGAAGGCCTCAAGATCGGGCCGGGGCTGGACGAAACCACCCAGCTCGGCCCCCTCGTGTCCGCGAAGCACCGCGAACACGTGGACTTCCTCGTCTCGACCGGGAACGAGCAGGGCGCGGAACTGATCACCGGCGGCAAACCCGTCGACCGCGACGGCTACTTCTACTCCCCCACCTTGTTCGCCGGTGTCGCCGACGACATGACGATCATGCGTGAGGAGATCTTCGGCCCCGTCCTCGCCGTCACCGCCTACGACGATCCGGACGAACTGCTCGCACGGGCGAACGACACCGAATACGGGCTCGCGGCCACCGTGTGGACTCGCGATCTGGGTGTCGCACAGCGGTTCGCCAACGGCATCCGGGCGGGCGCGGTGTTCGTCAACATGCCGCCGATCCCCGACATGGCCGCGCCTTGGGGCGGCTACAAGGCTTCCGGCTGGGGCCGGGAGATGGGGCCGTGGGCGATCGACGCGTACACCGAGACCAAATCCGTCTGGCTGCACTACTCGTGACCACGGGCGACGCGGTCAACTCGACCGCGATGAGCAAATCGCAGATCGCCTACCACTGGATCAAGGCGAGGATCGACGACGGCACCTTCTCCCCCGGCTACCGCCTCGTGTTCGGGCAGATCGCCCAGGAACTCGGGGTCAGCACCGTGCCCGTGCGCGAGGCGGTCCGGCGGCTGGAAGCCGAGGGGCTGGTGACCTACGAGCACAACATCGGCGCGCAGGTCGCGATGGCGGACGAGAGCGACTACCAGCACACCATGCAGACGCTCGCGCTGATCGAGGGTTACGCCGCCGCGCTGGCGGCGCCGTCCCTGCCCGGCGAGGCGCTCGAGGAGGCCAAGGCACTCAACGCGGAACTGACCGCCTGCCTGGACAACTTCGAGCCGTCGCGGTTCACCGCGCTGAACCGCGACTTCCACCGCGTCCTCTTCGGTACCTGCCCCAATCCCCAGGTACTCGATCTGGTCAACCGCGGCTGGAACCGGCTGGCCGGGCTCCGCACGTCGACGTTCAGTTTTGTCCCCGGCCGCGCGCACGAATCCGTGCAGGAGCACCGGAAGATCCTCGACCTGTTCGATCGGAACGCGCCTGCCGGGGAGATCGAACTGGCCGTGCGGGAGCACCGGTTGACCACTTTGGAGACGTTCCTGGCCTGGCGGCATCCTTAGCAAGTTGGCGGCCGTTGCGCCCAGGTTGCCTAGGTACCTCCTGCGGGTGCACGGGTGGCGTTTTCGCGTCGTCCGATCGGTCACGAGACGTGGCCCATTCGGTACCTGCGCCTCTTCGTGTACCGCAGGGGTCCTGGTGGGTGGAGTGTCCCGCCGGACGTTGCGAAAGTGGCTTTCGCACCGTCATGGAACTCCTCCTCGGTGAGCCGCGCGTCGAAGTCCGCTGGGCCACTGGCGGGTGTCGTAAGACGCTAGGAGCCGACGGCTGCCGGACATCCAGGATCCGCCGACCGGACCAACTTCGGCGAAACCCCGCGCGGCGCCCGGCCTGCCTGGTCAGAATCGGTCCATGCGATCGAAGACGCTCGCTCTTGCCGCGATCCTGGCGTGTACGGCCGGGCTCGCCGGACCGGCCGCCGCTTCGACCGCGGGACCACGGCTGGACGACCCGCGCGCCTGCGCGCACGACGCGCGGTTCACCTGTTCGACGTTGACCGTGCCGCTCGACCATCGCGGCCGGACACCGGGCAAGCTCAAACTCCAGGTCGCCACCGCGAACAACGCGAACGCGGCCAAGGGGGTGCTGCTCTTCCTTACCGGCGGACCGGGGCAGCCCGGAGTCCCGTTCAGCACCAAGCTCTTCGACCGGATGCCGGAGGTGTTCGCCGACCACCGGCTGGTGATGATCGACCAACGGGGCACCGGCGCGAACGCCATCGACTGCCCGGAGCTGCAGGCCCAGGTCGGCAGCTCCGACATCGAACCGCCGACCCGCGAAGCGGTCACGCGCTGTGCCGCCGTTCTCGGTGACAAGGCCGGGTTCTACGGCAGCGACGCGACGGTCGCCGACCTCGATCTGCTCCGCCGGGCACTGGGCGTGCCGAAGATGGTGGTGGACGGGGTTTCCTACGGTTCGTTCACGGCGGCGCGGTACGCCATCGCGCATCCTGGCAACGTCTCGAAACTGATCCTCGATTCGGTGCTCCCCCACCATGCGACGGCCGACCAGTCGTTGTACCTCCAGGCGATGAAGGCGACCGCGCGTGTGCTGCGTGACGCCTGCGCGAAGCCGCCGGTCTGTGGCTCCGATCCGGCGGAGGACCTCGCGTGGCTGGTCCGGAACCGGGACACGGCGGCCGGGGTCGCTTTGTTCGACATGATCGTCACCTACGAGTTCGTCGACCCCACCTACCGGGACCCGTCGGCTTTGGGAGCAGATCTGATCACCGCGTTGCGGACCGCTCGCGGCGGAAACACCACGAAACTCGATTCGCTGCTGCGGAATCTCGCGTCCGGCGGCGACCCGCTCACGTCGTTCAGCTCGGGCCTGCACGCGGCGACACTGTGTGCGGACATGCGTTTCCCTTGGGGTGACGCCGGAACGCCGGGCTTCGTCCGCGAGCCGCTGCTGAAGCCGGCCGAGAAGCGTCTGACCGCGCGGGACACGTGGCCGTTCAGCCCGGCCGTGGCGACCGGGGTCGGGTTCATCCGGACGTGCCTGCCGTGGCCGGTCGTCCCGCCGAGTTCGAACCCCGGCGGGAAACTGCCGGACGTCCCGGTGTTGCTGCTCAACGGCGACCACGACCTGTCGACACCGATGGAGTGGGCGTACGCGGAGGCGAAGGCCGCGCCGCGGGGCGAGGTCGTGATCGTCGAAGGCGCGGCGCATTCCATTCAGAACCGGGAGCCGGGCGGGGCCGGACGGAAAGCGGTGGCCGAGTTCCTCGCCAGGTGAGCCGTCGCAAGCTTGAGTCTCCACCCACTGGAGCCTTTACCGTCGCTCCCATGACTATCACCGTTCTCGACACCTACCCCGCGATGCGAGCGATCCTGCGCGCGCCGCGGGCGGACCGCGCCGCGATGCTCAAGGCGATGGTCGAACCCGCCGCCGGGATGTACCGCTACTTCCCCGGCGAGGTGGACCTCGTCGCGATGCACGCGATGGGCGCCGGGTTCCCGCTCGACCGCGACGAGGAACGCTGCCTGGAGGCGCTCGAAGCACTCCACGAAGCGGACGCATGGAACCGGATCCAGCGCGCGCTCGACGACGCCGTCACAACACAGCTCGCCGCGACACCCGGCCTGACGGTCCCGGACATCACCGTCCTCACCGTGCTGGGTGATCCCGGCGACGAGCATTTCCTGGGCCCGAGTCTGGGGATGACGGCGAACGGCAGCGTGTCCGGCTACATCTACCTCAACTTCTGGCCGTATCCGGAGAATCTGGCGCGGCTCGAAGCCACGGCGGTCCACGAGCTGAACCACAACCTGCGCTACAGCCCCGGCGGGGTGATCTGGGACCCGGCGACGGTCACCGTCGGCGAGCAGATCGTCTCCGAGGGCCTGGCCGACGCGTTCGCCCGCCAGCTTTACGGCGACGAGCTCGGCTACGCCCGCATCGGTGTGCCGCATCTGCGCGACGACGCCGTGTTCGCGAAGGTCGTCTCCGGACTGGAGATCACCGGCATGCAGAACTTCACGGCGTGGGTGCACGGCGACGAGACCGCCGCCCGGTACGGCGCCACACCTGTCGGCCTGCCGACCGGCGCCGGCTACGCGGTCGGCAACCGGCTCGTCGACGCGTATCTGGCCGCGACGGGCCGGACCGCCGCGGAGGCCCTGCTGGCGGACCGCCGCGACGTCATCGACACCGCCCTCGGCCAGGGCACTGTCCGATGAGTCCGCGTCTCCCAAGTGTCCACAAAGGATGCCGTTCGCCGACTGGATGTGGGATCGTGAGCGGTAAGGACGCTCCTTACCACTCACGATCCCTTCGTGAAATCACTCAGCCCCCCGCGAAGGAAGCCTTTGTGGACAGTGGGGGTCGGCGGTGACGTCCCGCAAGTGGTCGTGCGGCCGGAGCGTGTCGCGAAAGCCACTTTCGCGACGCCTGATGTCCCGAAAGCGACTTTCGCGACACCTGGGTGTGAAGACCGCGAACAGGACTTGCCGGGCAGCGGCTAGGACTCGCGGCGCCTCGACCGGATCGTGAGCGCCACCAGCGCGCCACCGGCGAACAGCAGGAACAGGCCGGCGACCAGCAGGCCACGGACCTCACTGCCGGTCGAGGCCAGCGGCCCGCTGTCGGACGGCCCGCCGCCCGGAGCGGGCGCGCCGGGCTGCCCAGGCGTGGTGGTCACCGTGATCCCGGGCGCAGGGCTCGTGGTCGAAGTCCTGCTGGTGGTGGTCGGTGCGGTGCTGCCCGAGCTCGACGACGGCGTGGCGCTGCTGCTCGACGAGGTCGCACTGCTGGAAGAACTGGTCGACGTCGAACTGGTGCTTGTCGGGCTCGACGACGTGGCCGAGGTGGGCGCCGTCGACGTGGAAGTGGCCGAAGTCGGAATGGTCGACGTAGCGCTCGTCGGTGTCGAGCTGGTCGGTGTCGAGCTGCTGGTCGTGGTGGTCGAGCTGCTGTTCGTCGGCGAACTGCTCGACGAAGAAGACGAAGACGTGGAGGTGCTGGGCGTCGTGGTCGGCGTGCTGCCGCATTCGGGCAGGTCGCCGTTGAACGGGTAGGCGTGGAATTCCTGCCCTCCACCGCCGGTCGCCTCGGAGGTGTGCACCAGCGAGCCCGTGGTGAAGAACCGGCCGTTCATCCCGGAGGCGGTGACGGTCGCGGTGCTCCCCGGCTCACCGATCAGCACACTCCCCTGGAACTGGGCGCCTCCGGCGATCTTCACTCCGGTGGCGTCCGGGAAGTTCCACAGCAGCCGCTCGCGCAGCTTGTTCAGCGGATCCCGGTCGTCGGGGTCGCCGGTGTAGGTGTTGATCGTCCGGGCGGTCCCCATCATGTTGACCAGGATCGTCGCCCCCGCCGGGATACCTTCGAACTCGATCCCCTGCATGCCGCCGGTGGGGCCGGTCAGGTCGAAGTCCACGGTGAACACCTGCAGCGCGGATTTCCCGTCCCCGGTGAACAAGGTGCGGTATCCCTGGTTGACCGCCGTGCCGGTGGCCGGACGCGGCGTGGCGCCTTCCCGCGCGTAGCACTTGCTCGCGACCCGAAGTTCCTCACGCAGGCTCAGATAGGGTTTCGCCGCGTCGGGGTCCTGTTCGAGTTTGCCGGTCACCGTCCCGGTGACGGTTCCCGCGTGCCGGACGACGCCGCCGTCGGCGAGCAGCCGCTGGCCCGCCGCGACACCGACGTTCCCGCCGGTGGTGAGGAAATCCGCGCCGTCCGGTGGCGGGACACGCGATCCGACACCGGCGATCCCGACGTTGTAGACGGAGGACACGCCCGCTCGTTTGGCCATATCGAAATCACCGAGGACGACGACCCGCCCTTCGGCTTCCGCGGCGGCTTCCCGTACCTGGAATTCGCCGCCGACATAGACATTGATGCCGTTGTCCCGGCCAGCGTAATCCTTGTTGTTCACCGGTGGGTACACATCGGGACAGGCCGGTCCGACGCAGGGTCCCAGACCGCCCGGTAACGGGGCGGCGACCGCGCCGTCGGTGACCACGAGCGCCGCGACGCACACCGCGGCGGCGGCACCGGCGGAAAGAGAGGCGAATCGCCTTGCACGCATGCGGCGATTCTTGTGCCCATCGACCGTGCGAACACAATCGGAATGCGGAAATACCCCCGACCGGGCGAGGCGGGTAACCCATCTCATTTTCGGTTGTCCAGCGTTGTCCGGACAAGTGAATTCCAGGTGGAATGCGAAATCCCGCAACCTGCCCGACAAGGGAGGTCCACCACAGCGCGGGCTCGCCTGTGGACTGTGGTGGATCCCTGACCTGGCGGGTACTGGACCTGCGCGCGCTCGAGGCATCTGCTTGACTGCTGCCGTGCCGTCCGATCGTGCGACCTCCGTCGAAGCGGAGTTCTCGCGGGTGGTCGGCCGGTTCGCCGGTCCGGCCAGGGGCGCCGGGCTGCTGGTGATCAGTGTTTTCGGGGTACTCGCCACACCGTCCGGGGCGCTCCCGCTCGCCTTCGGACTGCTCGCGCTGGCCCTGGTCACCGCGGTTGCCGAGCACCTCGTGGGGAAGACGGGCCGGGGCAGGCCGATGGCGTTCGCGCTGACGCTGGTGCGCGCGGCGGCGATCTGCGGCACCCAGGTCCTGACCGCGCCCGAAGCGGCCGAGCTGAACCAGTGGGCGCTCAATGTCCTCACCATCACCGCCATCACCCTTCAATGGGAATGGCCGCCGAAGGTCACCGTGCCCGCCATCGCCTGCCTGCTGGCGATCGAGGTGGCGCCTCTCGGCCTCGAGGACGGTTTGTGGGTGGTGGTGCGAGTGCTGATCGAAGCCACTCTCGCCAGGATCGCCTTCCATCTGCTGTCGCGGACGACGCGCCGGATCGACGATCTCCGCGAGCGCCAGGCCCGGCTGACCAGGGAGGAATCCCTTGCCGTGCAACGACGGCTGCAGGAACGCGAGTACCTGGCCGTCCTGCACGACACGGCAGCGGCCACCTTTCTCACGGTCGCCCAGCGCGGCGAAACGACGGAGCCGTCCGAGGTCGCCGGATACGCCCGCCGCGATCTCGCGATCCTCACCGGCGAATCCGGGCCCGGCAGCGTCGTCGACCTGGAGACCTCGTTGCGCGGCGTGCTCGCGCAAAGCCCGGTGAAGGTCCAGGCGCACTGGTCCCCGGTCGCGCCGATCCCGGCGTCGGCGGCGCTCGCGATGGTCCGTGCCGTGCGCGAGGCGCTGGTGAACGTCGACCGTCACGCCGGTGTCGGCGAGGCCAGCCTGACGGTGGAAGACGGCGTTCGCGTGACCGTCCGGGACGAAGGCCGCGGTTTCGACCCGGCGAAGACCCCGGCCCAGCGGCGAGGTGTCCGAGGCTCGCTCGTCGAACGCATGGCCGCGGCGGGCGGCCGGGCCGAGGTGACCTCCGCGCCCGGTGCGGGGACCACGGTGGAACTGGTGTGGCCGCATGAATGAGACCGCGGACCGGGTGCTCGGCGGCTGCCGGATCGCGGTATTGCTCGCGACGGCGGCGATCCAGCTCGGGCTCAGCCTGACCCGGCTGGACGGCGCCCCCGGCCGGATCGCGTTCGCCACGCTCGCCGTCGTGCTCGCCCTCGCGGCGTGGTGGGTGCTGCGCTGGAAGCCGGTCCCCTGGCCGGTCGCGCTCGCGGGGGCGATCGTGGTCCTCGCGGCGTCCGCGGTCGCCAGCTGGGCTCTGCCCCCGGACCAGCACCTCGGCGACGAGGACTGGGCGTCCGGCCTCGCGGGCTGGCATCTGCTGGTGCTGCTGCTGGACCGGCCCGCGGTCGCGATGGCCGCGCTCGTCCTCCAGATGACGCTCACCTTCGTCCGGCAGGTCGGCGCCGCGCCCACCGATCGCGGCGAGATCGGCAGCGTCATGATCGCCGGGCTCAGCGTGCTCGCCTTCCAGGCCGCGACACTGGCGCTGATCACGGTCGTCAACCGGCGGGCGGGCGAAGCCGCGGAGGCTTCGGCGGAACGCGACCGGCAGGCCCACCGCAAAGCGCTCGCGGAGGAACGGGAGGCCGACCAGCGGAGCCGGTTCGCCGGACAGCTCGGCGCCACCCTGCCGCTGCTGGCCGGTCTGGCCGACCGCACGCTGGACCCGCGTGACGACGCGGTCCGGCAGCGTTGCGCGCTCGCCGCCACGCAACTGCGGCGGCTGTTCGCGGAGAACGACGACGTCCCCGACCCGCTGCTCCACGAGGTCTCGGCCTGCGTCGATCTCGCCGAGCGGCGAGGCTTGACCGTGACACTGGCGGTCAGCGGGGAGGCGGCGCCCGTCCCGACTTCGGTGCGCCGCGAACTGACCGGTCCGCTGATGACCGCGCTGGCCGCCGCCCGGACGCAGGCCAGGGTCAGCGTCCTGCGCGCGGACGACGAGATCCGCGTCGCCGCGATCACGGACGGTGAACCCGGGCCGACGGCGAACGGATCGGGCTCCGTCGACGTCGAATGGCACGCACTGGGAGAACGATCGTGGATGGAGGCGAAATGGCGTTCGCGACCGAACTGACCGCGGTGGTCGTCGACGATCATCCGGCCGTACGGGCCGGGGTCGTGCACTGGCTGTCCTGCGGCACCCCGCCGGTCACCGTCGTGGCCGAGGGTGAAGACGTGCGGGCCGCGTGGATCGGCGAGGGCGCACAGGCCGACGTCGTCATCCTCGACCTGCACCTGAACAGCACCACCCCGGCGATGGGCGACCTGCGACGGCTCACCGAGGCGGGCCGCCGGGTCGTCGTCTACTCGATGCGGGCCGACGACGAGACGGTCTTGCAGTGTCTCGAACTCGGCGCGCTCAGCTATCTCACCAAGTCCGAAGGCGCGGAACACATCGTCGAAGCCGTGCGGGCGGCGGCGGCCGACCGGTCGTACACGCCGCCGTCGCTGGCGGGTGCGATGGCCGGTGACCGCTCGGAACGGCGTCCCGCCCTTTCCGCGCGGGAGACCGAAGTCCTCATCGAGTGGTTCCAGTCCGAGTCGAAGGATTTCGTCGCGCACCGGCTGGGGATCTCGCCGAACACGGTCAACTCGCATCTCGAGCGGATCAGAGTCAAGTACGCCCAGATCGGCAGGGAGGCCCCGACGAAGGCGGCGCTCGTCGCCCGGGCGATCCAAGACGGGCTGATCGGTGTAAGCGATTTGTGATCGGGTGTGGTGCGAACGAGCCACAGTCGCCGCCCCCGGTGGCGGCTACGGTGCGTGACGAGCACGCCGGTACCGACTCGGCGGCAGTCCGAGGAGAACCATGAAGCCCGCCCGTACCGCCTTGATCGCCACCGGCTGCGCCGCCGCGCTGCTGCTTTCCGCCTGTGGCGAGGAGGGCGGGAAGACCGTCCGAGCCGACGGCACCATGGCTCCCGGCAGCGAGCTCAAGGTCGGCGAGCGCGCCGTCGTCCCGTTCAGCGACGCGGGCAAGTCGGGCACGATCGCGATCACCGTCAAGTCGGTCGAGATCGGCCCCAAGGAGGATCTCGCCAAGTTCAAGGACAAGGGTGAGGGATCGCTCCCGGTCTACGTCCGGATGACGGTGGAGAACATCGGCGGCACCGACCTCGCCGACACTTCGGTGTCGGTGCGCGCGGTCGACGCGAACGGCAAGGGCACCAAGGTGATCATGGCCAGTGGCACCGCGGCCTGTAAGGGAGAAACCGCGCCGGCGACGTTCACCACGCCGGGCTCGACCTACGAGACCTGCGACACCGAAGGCGTCAAGGACGGTGACGAGGTCGGCGGCGTGTCGTTCGGTGACGGAGACGGTTACAAGGACGACCCGATCACCTGGAAGAAGTGAACCGCTCCCCATTGGGCCGAACAGCGTAATCGATTCGTAACCATTCGTGGTGCGAATGGCCCACACTCACTTGCTCCCTCATCGACTACGGTGCGTGGCGAGAACGCCGGAGCAGGATTCGGCGGGGAGTCCGAGGAGATCCATGAAGTTCGACCGCATCGCCCTGTCCGCCACCGGCTGCGCCGCCGCGCTGCTGCTTTCCGCCTGCGGCGGCGAGAAGGAGGGGGGCAGTCCCGCTCCCGCCCCGTCGCCGGCGCCGACGTCGGCCGCTGCGTCCTCGCCCGCCACCAGCGGCACGGTCCCGGTCTCGAACGCGGACGCCACCGCCCCCGGCACTGCCTTGAAGGTCGGCGAGCGCGCCGTCGTCCCGTTCAAGTACGGCAAGGACAAGACCGGCACCATCGCGATCACCGTCAAGGCGATCGAGCTCGGCCCGAAGGAAGACCTCGCCTCTTACGGCGAGAAGGCCAAGGGCATGACGCCGGTGTACATCCGGATGACCGTGGAGAACGTCGGCGGCACCGACCTCAGCAACAGCACGGTGCGCATGCGCGCGGTCGGCCCGGACAACAAGAGCACCGGCGTGATCATCACCGGCGAGACCACGAACTGCCAGTCCGAGTCGGCGAAGAAGGACTTCAAGACCGCCGGCGCGACCTACGAGACCTGTGAGCTCCAGGCCATCAGGGACGGCGGCGAGGTCGGCGGTGCGGAGTTCAACGACGGTGACGGATACAAGGACGACCCGATCGTCTGGAAGAAGTAGCCCTCAGTGCGCGTGAAGGCCCCCTTCCCTCGGCTGAGCCGAGGGA
>NZ_JBHVKW010000030.1:0-72505 GCF_042797905.1 Amycolatopsis sp. NPDC057786 | reverse complement strand
GCCTCTAGCGTTGCGAAAGTGGCTTTCGCAACGTCGGTGGACGGTCGGCCGGGTGGGGGTCGATCGTGACGGGAGGCGCCGGTGCTCTCGGGGATGTCGCGAAAGCCACTTTCGCGACGTCCGGTGTCCCGAAAGTGGCTTTCGCGACGCGAGCATCGGGGTACTGGCTTCGAGGGACGCTGAGGTGTCGACCACGACACGTTTGCCTTGCCCCTCGATAGAACCCTCCTTGTCACTCGCGATCCCACGTGAAACCCGTACATATAAGCATCAAGCAGGACACCGCCTAAGCCCGTCTTCGAGAGCTACCGCCGGAACCAGCGGCGCCGCTTTTCCGCGGCGTCGGAAGGCTGTAGTCCCAACCTTCCGGTCAGGAAGAAGGTCCCCGTCACGATGTTGCCGCGCGCGGGCGGCTGCGCCAGCTCGGTGGCCGAGATGGCGACGTCGAGCTCGATCGCGGCGATGGTCCGCACCCGGATCCGATGGAATGCCTTGCCGGTAAAGGTGTTCACGGGACTTTCGACATCGACGACCTCGCCGGCGAACAGCGCGTGAGCGGAGGGCGTCCAGCCGGGCGCGGGCTCCTCGAGCGCGAAGGTGCCGGACGGGATGAAGTGGTCGGCGGCGAACTGCAGTCCGTCCTCGTCCTGCGAGGCCGCGTAGGCATCGGCGTCGGCGTGCACGGTGATGTCTTCGGCGAGCGCCGCCAGCACCAGGGAGCCGGACTCGAGCCGTCCGCCCGAGTCGGCGAGGACCGCTCGGTCTTCCAGCTCGACCGCGACGGGGCAGATCATCTCCCCGGCGACGCCGTCGAGGAGGTCGAGCATCGCGGTCTCGTCGTCGACAAGGCGTACGTCGCGCACCGGCACCGCGGGCGCCGTGCCCGCCAGGCACGGCAGAAGGAAGTCGATCTCGCCCTTGCGGACCTGCGCGACCAGCCGGGCGCCGGAAGGATCGGTCCACACGTGCTCGCTGATCTTCCTGTCGATCTGCCGGGCCGTGCCCGCGCCGATCAGCGAGACCACCATTTCCCCGAACTCGTCCTGGTTGCCGACGCCGATCCCGATCGCCTCGAAGTGGCTGGCCATGATCATTCCCCCTGTTGCCTTGTCCGCTGGAGACTACTGGCCTGCCGGAACAAGGTCATCCAGGTTTCCGCGGCGTTTCTGGAAGACTGGCCGCCATGAACGAGACCGCCCGCGAGTTCGCCCGGTTGCGAAGCCTGATCGAGCGGGAACTACCCGGTGCCGCGCCGTTCCTGCCCGGCGCTTCCGAGCGCGACCTCGACCGGCTCGCCTCCGAGACGGGGCTGGTCCCGCCGCCCGACCTGTGCGCCCTGCTGACCGTGTCGGCGGGCCAGGACGACCCCGACCAGCTGAACGGTCCGCTCAACTACCAGCATTTCCTGACCATCGACGAGATCATCGAGACGCACCGGATGCTGACCGACGTGGTCGGCGACCTGGCGACGCCGGTCGAGCAACCTTCCTGGTACCGGTGGACGGTGTGGTCGGAATCCTGGCTGCCGTTCCTCGCGTTCCAGGGCGATTGCCACTTCCTCGACCTCGATCCCGGCGACCGCGGCACCCTGGGTCAGGTCGTGTCCCGCCCCAACGTGCCTGACCTCGATGAGCCGAAAGCGCCGTCGCTCACCGCTTTCCTCTCCCGTGCCGCCGACCTCGTCGAAGCCGGGCACGTCAAGGTCGAAGAAAGCACGTTCGTCATCCCCGAGCTCAGCTGAGGTCGCTTCTCGTGGTGCGATGTCACGCTGGGTCGGCCATTCGGCCGATGTACACCCGGCCGATGAGCCGATCCAGTGGTGATCATCACCCCATAGCGTGACGACTGTCAGCAATTCGTCGTCCACGGGGAGTTCACGAAAATGCTTCGCAAAACAGGTGTACTGATGGTCGGATTGGCCGCGGCGGGAGCAGTGCTGGTACCGGGGATCGCCGCGGCGGCCGACGGGCCGACGCCCTACGTGATCGGTGGGCGCGACGCCACCGAGGACTATTCGTTCATGGTGTCGTTGCAGGAGGGCGGGAGGCACTTCTGCGGCGGCTCGCTGATCAGTGAGAACTGGGTGGTGACCGCGGCGCACTGCGTGCGGGGAGCGCGGCCGGACCAGATCAGGACCAGGATCGGGGCACGGCAGCACAACAGCGGCGGCACGGAGACCGGGGTCAGCCGGATCATCGTGCACCCGGACTTCGTCGGCCAGCAGCCGCCGGGCGGGGACATCGCGTTGGTGCGCTTGGACAAACCGGTGACCGAGCGGCCGATCAAGATCGCCGAGGCCGTGGGCGGCGCCGGAACGGGGACCCGGATCCTCGGCTGGGGCGAGCACTGCGCCGAGCAGAACTGCGGCGCTCCCGAGATCCTCCAGGAATTGGACACCAAGGTCATGCCGGCGGAGGATTGCCGGAATTTGGCCACGGGCAAGGAAATCTGCACCGGTTCCGACACGCCGGACGCGATGGGCTGCTACGGGGACTCGGGCGGGCCGCAGATCAAGGGCAGGCCGGGTGAATGGGAACTGGTCGGTGCCACCAGCCGCGATGGTGACGCGGATCCGAAATGCGCCAGCGGGCTCGGCATCTGGACGGATGTGACGGTGTACCGGGACTGGATCGCCGGGCAAACGTCGACCGTGGCGTGATGCCGGGGCGTGTCGCGAAAGCCGCTCTTCGGCACCGCGGGAGTGGCTTTCGCGACACAGCCCTGACGGGCTTACCGGCGGGTCTTCTCTTCCAGTGCGCGGCGTCGAGCGGCCACCTCGTCGGGGTCGTCCCCGAGGACCAGAAGTTGCAGGGTGCTTTGCCTGATCGGATTGTCCGTGTGGCCGGTGTCATGGCCCGCCACGATGAGCAGGCCACCGTCCGCCAGCGCCGGGCGGACCTCGGCGAGCAGGTCGGTGAGCGAGCCGGCGACGGTCAGCTTCACGGACTCGGCGGGGTGGTCGAGGGCGTCGGGGCGGACGGACTGCATCGCCAGCAACGGGATCGAGCCGCTGGTGATCCGGAAGTTCAGGTCGAGCACGACCTGCTGGCCGTCCTGGGTCTGGGCGCAGTCGAGGCTGCACAGGCCGCGGTAGCCGACATCGGCCGCGCGCTGGGTGATCGCCAGGCATTCGGCGAGCAGTTCGGCGGGGGGAGTGGTGACCGCGCCGAATCTGCCGCCGGTGTAGACCCCGGTCGCGTCGACGCGTTGTTCGGTCACGGCGAGCAGCCGAGCCCGCGCGTCCGCTCCCACGTAGAACTGCAGTCCCCAGTTGCGCAGGATCCGCAGGTACTCCTCGACGACGAACTCGCCGAGTACATCGGTGAACGACGGCAGTGTGATCCGCTCATGGGCCCGGTGCAGGTATACGTCGAGGCTGCCGCCGTGCGCGTCGTTGGTCGCGGCCTTGAGCACCCACGACTTCTCCGCCGGCGCCGCCTCCGCGAGTTGCTCGCGGGTCACGACGCTGCGGTGCGCTTGGAAGCGCGGATCGACCAACGTGGTGATGCTGGCCTTGTTGTTCAGGTAACCGACCAGTTGCGCGCTTTTGAGCGCGCGTTCGTCCGGGCACAGCGTGGTCGGCTGGGGGTACTCCATCGACATCAGCAGGCCGTCGGACATCGCTTCGGTCACGCGCGCGGTGAATTCCCGTTCGCTTCGGAACTCGCGCAGGTCGGTGCCGACAGGCAGGCCGCTGTCACGCAGGAGCGCCAGCAGCTCCGGATCCGTGCCACCGGCGCTGCAGATCACCGGCAGGTCGGCCGCGACGGCGATCGGTCGTGCGGAGACAACGTCACGGCTGTGGCGGTGCTTGTTCACTGGTTCGGCGGCGGCCAGCTCGGGCCGCGCGCAGACGGCGATACCCGGGCCGTAGACGTCGGTGAGGGAACGAGGAGCGCTGACGGCGTACGGCAGGACTACGGGGACACTGATGGAGGATCTCCTGTGGAGTGAGTCGGACCGGCCAGAGCCGGCTGCGGTGTGCGGGTGGAACGAGAGAACCTGTGCCGTCAGCCGGGGCAGGCCCGCGGCCTGTCCACTGCGGTAGGGCCCGACCTGGTTACTGTGACCTCATGGCCGAGAGCCTTCAGATGACGAACGTGGGCAGGAGCGCTGCAACACCCAGCCTACTCTCGATGTCCAGCGGCGAACCCGCTGGTGATCGGCTCGTCGGCCGCGTCGCACGTTGCCCGTAGGGGCAGCCAGGGGTACCCGAAGGTCTGCCGTCGCGCGGCTGGCCGGTCGGCGCCGCCGCGATCATCGTGGGAAGACCGCCGTCCGAGGAGGTCCGCAGTGATCCATGAGGTCGATGAGGCGCTGCGGCGGCTGGTCCGGGGCGAGGCCCGGCGCGGCAGCGAGATCGAGGTCGCGTTCGACGCGCCTACCAAGGAGTGGGCGGCGCGGCGCAACGCCCCCACGGTGAACGTCTACCTCTACGACGTACGCGAGGATCTGCGACGTCGCTCGCGTGGCCTGCTGAACGAGTACGACCCGCACGGCAAGGTCTCGGCGCGGCACCTTCCGCCCCGGCACATCAAGCTGTCCTATCTCGTCACCGCGTGGACGCAGCGCCCGGAAGACGAGCACCGCGTCCTGTCCGACCTGTTGCTCGGCCTGCTCTGCCACGACGCCGTCCCGGAGTCGGCGCTCACCGGGTCGCTGGCCGAGCTGGGCCTGCCGGTGCCGATGACGGTCGCGTTGCCGCCGCCCGAGGACCGGGCGTTCGCCGACGTCTGGACGGCGTTGGGCGGCGAACTGAAACCGTCGCTCGACGTCGTCGTGTCCGCGCCGGTCCACAGTGGACGGGTGTACCCGGCCGAACGGCCGCCGCAGGAAGGCCTGAAGCTCGACACCCGCGACGGCGAGCTGATCGGGCACCATGTGGCGGAGAGCGGGGCGGTCGAAGGGCAGCGCAGGGTCGCGATGGCGCGTACCCACCGGAAGTCCCGATGAGCCTGGAGTACCTGTTCGGGCGGCTGGCCCGGCTCGAACAGCGGATCCGCGACGCGGTCGAGAGCCGCCGGGCCGCCGACCCGAACCCCGACGACCCCTTCCGCGGGCTGTACTTGTCGAACGAGACGATCGACGCGCTGCTGGAGGGCCACCGCGAGCCGTTCCCGCCGTTCACGGACTCCGTGCCCGAAGGTCGCCTGTACCCGTTGGCGCAGCGCGCGGGGCTCACCGGTGTCGACGTCGAACTGCTCCTGGTCGCGCTCGCGCCCGACCTCGACAGCCGGTTCGAGCAGTTCTACGGCTATCTCAACGACGACGTGACCCGCCGCCGGGCGACGGCGGGCTTGGCGTTGCGGCTGTGCGGAATCCCTGAAGCGTCGGCCGCCGGCCGGGCGCGGCTCGACGCCGACGCTCCGCTGATCACTTGCGGTCTGCTCACCATGGAGGAGCAGGAACGCCCCTTCCTGTCACGCACGCTCCGCGTACCTGACCGGGTCGTGAACCACCTGCTGGGCGATGATCGGCTCGCCCCGGAACTCGCCGGGTGCGCGCGCCTCGGCACGAACTCCGCCGACGTGGCCGGGGCCGATCGGCTCACCCGTGCGATCAGAGGCCGGGTCGGGTTGGTCTATCTGCGGGAGCATCCCGGTGGAGGTGCCGAAGAACTCGGTGTCGCGGCACTGACCGCCGCCGGTTTTCCCGCGCTGGTGGTCGACGCGCCACGGTGGCAGGCGGAATCCGGACAGGGTGAGCTCACCGGTTCGCTCGTGCGGGAGGCGTTGCTGCGCGGTGCGGGGCTGGTGCTGGGCCCGGTCGACGACTCCCCGCGCTTGGAGAAGCTCGCCCATCCGGCGGTCCCGTCGATCCTGCACGGCACCGGGGCCTGGGATCCGCGGTGGAGCGCCATCCCGCCGTTGCAGCTCGACGCTTTCCCCCTGTCCGCGGCGAGCCGGGTGGATCTGTGGCGCGGCCATCTCGACGGCGGGCTCGCTCCGGATGTCGACCCGGGGGAGGCGACCGCGCATTTCGTGCTGGGGCCGGGACAGATCGCCCGCGCGGCGAAGGCGGCGTCGGTGACGGCGCTGGCCGATGGCGGGCCGGTGCGGACGTCCCACCTGCGCGCGGGAGCGCGGAGCCAGAACGCGGCCGGTCTGCAGCGGCTCGCCCGGCGGATCGAACCCGCGGTCGGCTGGAGCGACCTCGTGCTGCCGGCGGGCGTACTGTCCCTTTTGGACGAACTGGCCGCGCGGGCGCGCTACCGGGACCAGGTGCTCGACGAGTGGCGGATGCGGCCGGGCGGCGGCCGCGGCCGAGGTGTGACGGGGCTCTTCGCCGGGGATTCGGGGACGGGCAAGACGATGTCCGCCGAGGTCGTCGCCGCCTCGTTGGGGCTGGATCTCTACACCGTGAACCTGGCGACGGTGGTCGACAAGTACGTCGGCGAGACGGAGAAGAACCTGGAACGGATCTTCACCGAGGCCGCCGGCGTCAACGGAGTGCTGCTGTTCGACGAGGCGGACGCCATCTTCGGCAAGCGATCCGAGGTTCGTGACGCGCACGACCGGTACGCGAACATCGAAAGCGCCTACCTGTTGCAGCGGATGGAGACATTCGACGGTATCGCGGTGCTGGCCACCAACCTGCGGGCGAACCTCGACGAGGCGTTCACCCGGCGGCTGGACGTGATCGTGGACTTCCCGTTGCCGGACGTCGAGCTGCGACGTCAGTTGTGGGACCGCTGCCTCGGCGCCCGGATGCCCAGGGCCGACGACCTGGACCTGGGTTTCCTCGCCGAAGCCTTCGAACTCGCCGGAGGGCACATCCGCTCGGCCGCGGTGACCGGTGCGTACCTGGCCGCGGAAGCAGGGCGCCCGGTGGCGATGACGGATCTGGTCGGCGCGGTCGCGCGGGAGTACCGCAAGCTGGGCAGACTGTGTCTCGACCGCGAGTTCGGTCCGTATCTGGCGATGGTGACCGACGGCTGACCTGCCCGTTCGGGCAGCCGATGCCACCCCTTCGGCCGCGCACAGCAGCCTGGTGCGCGGCGCGGCGACGGCGCAAGCTGGCAGGCGGCGTAGCGACCCGAGGGAGCGGACCATGCGCGGGCACAGTCACGACAACGACCTTGAACCGAGCTTGCGGCCCAAGGGCGATCGGGTGGACCGGGACGAGGGCGGTCTGCTGGGCCGCGCCGCCGCGGCCGGGCGCACCGATGTCCTCGGTCCCGCGGGCATGCTGGATCTGCAGCGCGCGGTGGGAAACGCCGGCGTGAGCACCCTGGTCGAGGAGGAGCGCTCCCCGGTCCACGACGTGGTCACCTCGGGCGGCGCGCCTTTGGACGCCTCGACGCGCGCGGACATGGAGGGCCGCTTCGGGCACGACTTCGGCGACGTCCGGGTGCACACCGACGGCGCGGCGCACGACTCGGCGAAATCCGTCAACGCGCAGGCCTACACGGTGGGTTCGAACATCGTGTTCCAGCGGGACAAGTACGACCCCGGTTCGGATTCGGGCAAGCACATGCTGGCGCACGAGCTGACGCACGTCGTCCAGCAGCGGAGCGGGCCGGTGGACGGGACCGACGCCGGTGGTGGCGTGAAGGTTTCGGATCCCTCGGACCGGTTCGAGCGCGAGGCCGTCGCGAACGCGGACCGGCTGATGTCGGCTCCTGCTGTGTCGCCGACAGGGCCTGCGGTTCAGCGGTGTGCGGACGACGGCGAAGCGCACGTCCAGCGCGAAGAAGCTCCTGAGGCCGAGGAAGGCGAAGAGGAGAAGATGGCGCAGACGTACGTGCAGCGGGAGGAAGAGGCCGAAGAAGAGGCTTCCTAGCGCCAACGACCGGCGCTAGGCGCTGTCCTGCAAGTCCTGTTGGCGGTCTCCGCACGCAGGTGTCGCGAAAGCCACTTTCGGGACATCAGACGTCGCGAACGTGGCTTTCGCGACACGCTCCGGCTGCACACAACCACTTGCGGGAAGGCGTCGACCTGCAGGACAGCGCCTAACCGTGTCCGATCCGCACGTCGCTGAGGTTCTGCAGATCTTCGTTCAATGTCTGGGCTTTTTGGGCGAGCTTGCGCCTGGTCTCCGCTCCGATATCGCTGTCTTCGACATCGCGTCCGAGTTTCTTCTTCATGACCGCGAGTATGTCCCACACCTCGATATTGACCTTGTGCGTATCCCGGAGTTCGGCGAGGTCTTCTTTCGAAGTCGAGGCCACCGCGCTTCCCTCGCCTTCGTACACACTCGCAACCTGGATGGTGAGGTTGATCGCGTGTTTGGGCCTGGTCCGCCCCTTCTCGTCTTGTCCTGCCTCTTTCAGCATTTTGAAGCTCATGATCGCCGTAGTGCACTCACTGCACGGCGAACGGGTCACCTGCAACACGATGTCGACAGGCTGGCCGGGCACGGTGACCTTCTTCCAGCTGCGGTTGATCATCGTCAGGCACTTGCGTTCGGCATGGCGTCCTTTGGCACGCGATGTCGTGATGTGCTGGCCGTTGACCGTGGCCACGCAAGTCGTGCCTTCGCTGAAGTCGAGGTCGTCGAGTTTCAAATGCATGGCGGCCAGCACCTTGGCCGCGGCCGCCGATGGCGAGCAGGTGACCATGACATCGAATACACCGGCTTTCCCGTCGGACCTTTCGAGCGCGATCCGCTTCAGTCCTTTGGGCTGGTAGGTATTGTAGATTCCCTGCAGGACCGAGCGGACTTCACCGGCCTTCGCTGATCTGGGTAGTTTGGCGGAGATTTCGGAGTTGACCTGCCCTCGTACGTCTCCGGGTGTCTCCTCGCCGTTCTTCTTGTCCTTCTTGCCCTTCAGTTTCGACCAGATCTTCTTGCCCGCCTTGACGATCGTCCCCACGACCGTGTCGATCACCTTGCCGACGGGAGCCTGGACCTTCTCCAGGATCGACTTGATCTTCTCCGAGATCCCGCCCAGCCCGAGCAGGCTCGCCAGGAACCCGAGCACCATCGGTAACGCCTTGGCCAGGGTCCGCTCGATCAGTCCCGCCACCGCGCCCGCCCCGCCACGGGCGATCGACTCGACCGAGTCCAGCACCGACGAGACGAACTCCTTGATCTGGGCGGCCTTGTCGACGAAGAACAGCACGATGTCGTAGATCGCCTTGCAGGCCTTGATGAACGCGGCCGCCGGGTTGAGCATCGAGATGATCCAGGTGATCCCCGCCTTGACGATCTTCTCGATCACGAATTCCTTGATCTGGCCGAGCACCATCTCCTTGAGATCGCCCAGCTTCTCGACCACCCAGCGCCAGAGCCCCGGCACCCCTTCGGTGATCAGGATCTTGACGACCTCGAAGGTCTGCTCCAGCTTGGCGAGCACGGGTTCCGGGATGAAGCGGAGAATCCGCGCGCGCACACTCGCCCAAGTGAGCCCGAGGATCGACATGACCATCTTCAGGATGCCCTTGGCGTCCAAGGACTCCGGGATCTCGATGCCCGCGCTCGCCAGGTTCCCGAGCAACCAGCCCTTCAGGCCGTCCTTGAGGTGCTGCACGATGTTCGCGCCGAAGTTCATGACGCCGGTCTTGACCGCGTTGACCAGATTGCCGAGGAACTCGATCGGTTTGGCGATGATCAGGCCGACCGCGTTCGCCGCCCGCGACAGCACGCCCAGCAGCATGTCCTTCAGCTTGAGGATCGTGTCGATCGCGCCGCCGACCGCCTCCTTCGCCTTGTCCCACAGGCCTTTGTTCTCCGCCTGCAGCGTCTTGATCTCCTCGTCGACGGCGTTGCGGGCTTCGCTGTACTTCTGTGCCAGATCCTCGACCAGTGCCTGCTGTTTCTCGTCGACGGAGCTTTCGAGCTCGTCGAACTGGCCGCCGAACTCCTTGGCGGCCTCGCCGGCGATCTTGCGCAGCGCCGGGGATTGCGAGTCGACCTTCTGCCGCACTCGCTCGCGACCTTCGGCGATCAGCCGTTTCGCTTCACTGAGCTGCCCGCCGACGAAATCGGCGATCTCGCCGATGACGCCCTGCATCTTCGACTCGTAGACCTTCTTGGCTTCGAGGAAGAGGTTGTTCGCTTCGGCTGGCAGTCCGGCGAACAGGTCGTAGCTCCAGCGGGCCGCACCGGTGACGCCGTCGTAGCGTTCGTCCTTGTACTTCTTCATCCGGGCCTGGTGGTCGGCGGTGAACGCGGCTTTCGCCGCCGCTTCGCCGGTCTCGAACCGTGTGGCCACCTGATCGTCGAGTGCGCCGAGGACCGCCTCGACCTTCGTCTTGGTCTCTTCGAAGATCGCCTTGATCTCCCCGGTGATCCGGGCCCGGTCCTGCTCGTCCTTGGCTTTCGTGGCCGACTTCGCCGCCTGCCCGCGCTGGCCGGCGGACGACCGCGCGCCGGTCATACCCGCCATCGCGGCCTGTCCGGACGCCTGCGCCGCGTCCGTGACGGCGGCCAATTGTCCCGCTTCCGACTCGCGAACCGCCGCGGGGGCCGACGCCGTGTGCTGTTCGCCTTCGCGTTTCGCCGCGAGCGCGCCGGTGAACTCGGGCTCGTTGGACTGTGCCAGCTGCTGGTCGGTGACCCCGGCCTCGGCCATCTTGCCGTGGGTTTCGCACTGGCCGGCGCGCAGGTCGGTTTGGCCGGGCGGGGCCTTGTCCGGCGTGGCCTTGCGCGCGTCCGGCGGGGACAACGCGGGCGGTGGCGGGGTCTCCGGCAGCGGTTTCACCGGTTTTTCCGTGGCCCTGCTGGTATCCGGCGCTTCCTTGGTGCGGTCGGTGACGTCCTTGGCGGAAGCGTCCTTGCCGCTGGTGACCTTGCCCAGCACTTCGGACTTGATCTGGTTCGCCTTGCCGGAGGAGGCGAACTTGTCGGCTTCGTCGAGATTCTTCGGTGCCTGCTTGGCCACGGCGGCGTTGACCGCGGCGATGAAGGCGGCCTTGTCGAACCCTGCCGGTTTGGCGGCGGCCATCTTGTCCGCCTGCGCCGCCTTGGCCTGGGCCTCCTTGTCGTCGGCGGGCGCGACCGAAGCGTCCTGCGCCTTCTTGACCTCCGCGCCGGCGGGCGGATGAGCCTTGGCAGTTTTCGCCTGTCCGCTGACGTCCTTCTTCAGCGACTGGAATTTGGGGTCCGACGCGGGCGTCACACCCGTCGGCGCGACCGGGGGAGCAGGGCAGGTGCTGCGCTGCAAACCGACGAGCTTCGTCACCGCCGCGTTGCCCGCGGTGGCCTGAAGCCGCAGCAGCGCCGGCGGGGTGGCACGGCGCGCGGGCTTGACCGGCCGCGTGGGTCGCGCGGCCGGGGGTTGTGCCACTTTGTCCCGGCCCGCCGGCATCCCTTCACTTTCGGCTTCGCCGGGCCGGATGCCAACAGCCGGAAGGGCGGGCCCCGCTGCCCGAACGGGCAGTTGCCTTTTCGGGCAGAGATTGGTTCCCGCTGACCTATCCGCTCGGTCGTTTCGCCGCGAACGTCCACGCAGGAGCATCGCCGATGACAGAGAGTGCGCCGACAAGGGAGGCTCGCATGCCCACCTATCTCACGCCGGGTGTGTACGTCGAGGAGATCGAGGCGGGCGCCCGGCCGATCGAGGGTGTGGGCACCGCTGTCGCCGCCTTCGTCGGATTCGCGGCGGACGGCCCTTTCAACACGCCCACGCTGGTGTCCAACTGGACCCAGTTCACCCAGACGTTCGGCGACTTCGTCGAAGGCTGCTATCTGGCCCAGTCGGTCTACGGCTATTTCCTCAACGGTGGGGCCAACTGCTACATCGTCCGCATCGGCGGCCCTCGGGGCCAGGAAAACGGTGCGGCACCGAAGGCCGCGACGCGCCAGGCCGTGCTCGGCGGCTACCGATTCGTCGCGAAGGAACTCTCGGGCGGTGGCCAGCCCGGTGAACTCACCGTCGAGGTCGCGGAACCGGCCGGGGAGAACCCCGGCGACGACCGGTTCACCGTACTCGTCAAGAAGGACGGCAAGGTCGTCGAGACCCACAACGTGACCACCAAGCGCACCAAGGAGAACGTCGTCACGTCGGTGCGCGAGAAGTCGAGCTTCATCACGATCGAAGAGCTCGCGACCGCCGGCGCGGTGGCGAAGCCGGACCGGGGCACCGCCGTGCTCACCGAGCCGCCGCAGCCACCGCCCGTCCCGCGTCGCATCGCGGCCGACGACTATGTCGGCGACGTCGCCGATCGCACCGGTTTCGGTGGCCTGGAGGCGATCGACGAGATCACCATGGTCGCCGTACCGGATCTGATGGCCGCCCACCAGCGTGACCTGATCGACCTCGACGGCGTCAAGGCCGTGCAACTGGCGATGATCGCGCACTGCGAGCTGATGGGTGACCGGATGGCGATCGTCGACCCGCCGCCCGGGCTCAACCCGCAGGAGATCCGCACGTGGCGGATGGACCAAGCCGGGTACGACTCGAAATACGCGGCTTTGTACTACCCGTGGGTGCAGGTGCTCGACGCCGCCAGCGGGACCAATACGTACGTGCCGCCGAGCGGGTACATGGCGGGGGTGTGGGCGCGCACCGACGCGACTCGCGGTGTCCACAAGGCACCGGCGAACGAGGTCGTTCGCGGCGTGCTGGCGCTCGAGACGCATCTGACCAAGGCGGAGCAGGAGCTGCTCAACCCGATCGGCGTGAACTGTGTGCGCTCCTTCGCGGGCAAGGGGATCCGGATCTGGGGAGCGCGCACGTTGTCGAGCGACCCGGCGTGGCGCTACCTCAACGTGCGGCGGCTGTTCAACTACCTGGAGGAATCGATCCTCAACGGCACCCAGTGGGTCGTGTTCGAGCCGAACGACGACGCGCTGTGGGCGCGGATCCGGCGCACGATCAGCGCTTTCCTGGTGATGGAGTGGCGCAAGGGCGCGTTGTTCGGCCTCACCCCCGACGAGGCCTTCTTCGTGAAATGCGACCGGGAGACCAACCCGGCCGAGGGGATCGATCTCGGCCAGGTGATCTGCGAAGTGGGCATCGCGCCGGTGAAACCGGCGGAGTTCGTGATCTTCCGGCTGGCCCAGATGTCCGGCGGCACCAGCCTGGTCAACGAATAGTGAAAGGGCTCCGAAATGGCACTTCCCGATCTTGACAAGGCCGTCGGCCACTCCTTCGGGCTCGAGATCGACGGCGTTCAGATCAAGCAGATCTCCGAGGTCTCCGGACTGAAGATGGAGCAGGACGTCATCGAGCTCAAGCAGAACACCGCGGACGGCAAGTACGTCATCAAGAAGCTCCCCGGCCGCCCGAAGGCGGGCGAGGTGACACTGACCCGTGGGCTGACCGACGACAGCTGCTTCGAGAAGTGGGTCAAGGACGCGCACTTCGGCAAGATGGGTTCCGCTCGCAAAGGCGGCGCGATCATCGTCTACGACTACGAAGGCACCGCGCTCAAGCGCTACAAGCTCACCAACGCCTGGCCGAAGAGCCTGGAGATCGGCGCGCTGAAGGCGGGCGACACCAGTGTGCTCACCGAGAAGCTCGTGATCACCTACGAGCAGATGGAAGTCGAGTGAGCCCATGCGCAGGGTGATGGCGTCGGCGCCGGCCGAGGAAACCTCCGTCGTACCGGAGGAGCGGGCGCGGCCGAAGCTGCGGACCGAGTTCGCGTTCGAACTCCCGCGCGGGTACGTCGACGACGCGGGGAAGGTGCACCACTCGGGGGTGATGCGGCTGGCGACCGCGCGGGACGAACTCGTCCCGCTGCGGGACGACCGGGTCCGGGAGAACTCGGCCTTCCTGACGGTCGTGCTGCTGGCCAGGGTGATCACCCGGATCGGCGACGTCACCGACGTGCACGCCGGCGTCATCGAGAACCTGTTCGCCTCGGATCTGGCGTTCCTGCAGGACATGTACCGGCGCATCAATAGCGAAGGCCATACGCGGGCGGGTGTCGCCTGCCCGGAGTGCGGCCACGAGTTCGTCGTCGATGTCGCAGGCGGCCGCCTGGGGGAATCGTGACGTACGCGGCCGGACGGCTGCACGAGGAGGTCGCGTACGTCGCCTACCACCTGCACTGGTCGCTCGACGACATTCTCGACCTCGAACACCACGACCGGTTGACCTACGTCGCCGAGATCGCCCGGATCAACACTCGGATGAGCGAGGGACGGTGACGCCGCGATGTGGACATGGCGCAGGAAGCCGCTCTCGGAGCCGCAGTCACCGGTCACCCTGCCGGTGACCCGTGCCGAATGGCGAAGCCTGCCGCCGATCCAGCGCGTCGTCGCCGAGCATCCCCTGATCAACCCGGTGCAGCGGTTCAGTTCCTCGTTGACGTCCTGGCGGAGCCCGGCCTACCTGGAGCCGCTGGGCCATCGGGTCGGTCCAGCGGAACCCGCGGGTGTCATCGGCGGTCTCGCGCACCCTCGCACGGCCGAGCCGCGGGTACCGGACATGCCCGTGGTGCAGCGGTCTGCCCGCAAACGCGGTGTTCTGTCACGTCTGTGGGGAATGTCGGTGCAGCGCACTGCCGGACCGGCCACTCCGGCGCCCGAAAGCCTTGTCCCCGAACAGGAATCCGTGTCTTCGGTGGCGGCCGAGGAGCCGTCGCCTGCCGAGCCGGGACCGGTTTTCGAGCCGACGGCCACCTTCGTGCTACCGGCCGTCGCGGCCGCGACACGGGAACCCGACCGGCCGCCGATGCCGTTGACGTCCGCGGGCCTGTCGGCGGCTTCTGCGCGTCCGCCGGTGAGGACGGTCCAGGCGATCCGGTCGGAAGCCCCGGCTCCTCCTCGCACGCCGGTTCCCTCGGTCGAACCCGCTCCGATGTACGCCGAACCGCCGTTGGCCGGGACTCCTCAGACCGAACGAGGCCCGATAGCGTCGGAGCCCGACCTGGCTGATGCCGAGCCGTTCGAGACCCGGCCGTTCGAGACAGAGTCGTTCGAGACCGTGCCGGTCAAGGCTCCGGACCCGGTCCCCGCCGAACCACTTGCCTCGGCGGTGGCGACACCACCGCCGGTCGAACCACCGCGGCCCGCCCTCCCGGTGGTCCAGCGGACCGAACAGAGCGAGGTGGCTCCGCGGCGGCTGGGACTCGGCGCACCGATCTTGCCGGACTCGGGCGATGCCCGGGCGTCGGTGCCCTCGGGTGTCGAGCCGGGTGTTGCCGTGCCCGTACCGGTAGTCGAAGAAAGCGTCACCGAAGCGGACGCGCCGCTGGCGGGTGCCGTCGAGACCCCGGTGCTGCCCACAGCGCCGTCCGAGGAGACCTCCGCTCGGGAACCGGTGGCGGAGGCGCTCCCGCGGCCGGTGGTCTCCCCGGCCGCGTCCGTGGAGACGCCGACGCAGGCTCCGTCGTCACCGTCTTTGACATCCACACCGACGACCTTTCAGCGTTCGGTCGTCGAACCTGCTCTGGAACTTCTGTCTCCGAAACACCAGGACGCGCCGCAGCCGGTGCGGCGCCTGCAGGACGGATCACCAGGGGAACCGGCGGCAGATGCGCGGATCTCGGTCTCGCGGGCGGTCGAGCCGCCACCGAGCCTGCCGACGGTCGCGTCGTCGCCCGGCATCACCGTCCGCTCGCTCGAACCACCGCGGAATTCCTCCGGGACACCGGAAATCTCAGAGCCGCCTGGGTCGCCGGGCGGCTCCGCGAGCGCGCCACCGGCATCGATGGTCTCGACGCCACTGCTGCCGGTGGCACGAGTGGTCGGCGCGGCCGCGGCATGGCCTGTACCGGCGGCGGTGACCCAGCCGTCGGGAACCCTGCCGCCGAGCCGGCCGACCCTCACCGTCGGTACCGCGTCGATGAGCGGTAGCGGTGCGGCCACACCGCTACCGGAACTGGCCGTGTCCCGCGTGATCGAGGCTCCGAGGATCACGAGCCCGCTGCCGTCCGTCCGGGTCGTGGACGGCGCGACGCCACGAACGGTGCAGCGCGCCGACGAACCGAGTCCGCTCGTCTCGGCGACGCTCGCGGCCGAGCCAGGCACGATGTCGCAGGTAGCTCCGCGGAAGGACGGCGAAGCCTTCCGGCTGCCGACGGCGGCGCTTCCGGTCGCGAGGAGCGCCGATGGCGTCGAACCGGCTCCCTACTCGCCGAAGCCGGACAGCGGAACCCTTATGAGCGCCGAGCGTTCCGTGCCGCTGCCGGTGGCGAGGATGGCCGAAGCCGGGAACCATCCGAAATCCACAATGGACATTCTGCGGACCGCGCAACGCACCGGGGCGAGCGAGCCCGTCGACCACGGCACCGGCTTCGTGCCCAACCAGCCGCCCGTCGTCATTTCGCGACAAGCCGAGACTCCGGTCGTGCAGCGCGTGCCGGAAGCACCACCGCCGGAGCCCGCCGCACCACCGGTCGAGGCGCAGGTGCCCGCGGCCCCGACGACGGGTGTGACGGCACCGGTCCCGCAGCCGGAGACCGAGGAACTCGTCAAGAAGCTGTTCGACCCGTTGCTCCGGCGGCTGAAGACCGAACTCCGCCTCGACCGTGAGCGCCGCGGCGCGCTCACCGATCGCCCGCACTGAAGGAGAAGCCGATGCCGGACGCGGAAGAAGCCGTCGCCGTTTGCTACGTCGTCAAGCTCGACGACAAGAACCTCGGCAACCTCGGCGCGTTCAGCAGTTGCGACGGGCTGGGCTGCGAGTTCGTCATGGAGCAGCGGGAGGAGGGCGGCAACAACGGTATGGTCTGGCAGCTCCCGACGCGGATCAAGTACTCCAACGTCAAGCTCTCCCGTCCGGTCACCGAAGCCAGCTCGCAGATCACGAAGTGGTTCGCCGCCATGGCGGGCGGTATCGAGCGCAAGACCGCGACCATCGAAGCGCGCACCCTCGAAGGCACCGTGATCGCCAGCTGGTCGCTGGAGGGTGTCGTCCCCGTGCGCTGGAGCGGGCCGCAACTTTCGCCCGACTCGCCGAAGGTCGCCACCGAGACCCTCGAACTTGCCCACCACGGCTTCCTCAGCCCGGCGAAGAAGGGCTAGCCATGTCCTCGCCCGTCACGTTCACCTCCGCCGGTTCCCAGCCGCCCGCGGCGTACGGCTCCGGCGAACCGGCGCCGAACAACCTCCAGCGCGCGCTGCTCGAGGTCCGTAAACCACCGCAGTCCGGTGGCACCGGCCAACCCGGCGCCAAGCTGTTCGAGATCAAGTTCCAGTTCAACCCCAAGGAACTCTCGCTCACGAAGAACGCCAAGTGGGGGCGGGATCCGCAGCGCAACGCGAAGAAGAGCGGACCGCCCGAGTTCAAGGGCTCGGACCCGTGCAAACTCGCGCTGGAGATGTTCCTCGACGCCACCGACAAGATGGACGACGCCGTCGTCAAAAAGGTCGAGCAGCTCTTCACCTGCTGCGTCGCCACCGAGGAAAGCCGCCAGCACGGCAAGGGTTCGCCGCCGTGGGTGATCTTCAAATGGGGCGGGATGACCGGCTTCCCCGCTTACGTCGCCAGTGTGACCGCGAAGTACACCCTGTTCACCCCGTCGGGCACTCCGGTGCGCGCGGTGTGCACGGTGAACCTGGAGGAGATCGCCGGCGAGCTGAGCGGGCAGAACCCGACTTCAGGAGCGCTGGCGGCACGGGACACCCATGTGTTCGTCGCCGGTGATTCCCTGCAGGCGGTGGCGTTCCGGGCGTATGGCGACGCGGCGAAATGGCGCGCGATCGCCGACGCCAACGACATCGACGACCCGATGCGGATGCGGCCAGGCACCCGGTTGCTCGTGCCGGCGCTGGAGGAACTCGATGGCTAACGAGAGTTTCGCGAACAACCTCATCGTCGAGGTCGCCGGCGGTCCGCTGCCCGACGACGTGAAGACACTGCTCTCGTACGCCTATGTCGACGACAGCCGGAACCTGCCGGACATGTTCGTCCTGCGCTTCCGCGATTCCGGGCACGTGGTGCTGGACAAGGGGAAGTTCACCGTCGGCGCGGAGATCAAGCTGAAGGTGCAGACCTCCGATCCCGAAGCACCGCAGGAACTGCTTTCCGGTGAGGTCACCGCGGTCGCGATCGACCTCGACCGGATCGGGACCTTCACCGAGGTACGCGGCTACGACCACGCGCACCGGCTGTTCCGCGGCAGGCGGGTCGCGGTCTACCCGGGGATGAGCGTCGCCGACGTCGTCATGAAGGTGACTCAGCGGGCCGGGCTGAAGGCCGGCAAGATCGACCGGGTCCCCGGTGTCGGCGGCCGCCCGCATTCGCAGTTCAGCCAGGACAACGTCAGCGATTGGGAGTTCCTGTCCCGGCTGGCCGAAGCGGTCGGCGCCCAGATCGCGGTGCGCGATGGCGCGCTGGACTTCAGCCTCGCGGAGAAGCCTTCGGCCGCACCTGCCACCACCGCGAAGGCCCACACCGACCCGCTGGTGCTCGAGGCGCATCGGACCCTGGTCAGCCTGCGCGCCAGCGTCACCGCGGCCGAGCAGGTGCCCGAGGTCGAGGCCCGCGGCTGGGACATCGAAACGAAGAAGGCCGTGGTGGCCGTCGAGAAGCCGAAGAACGCGGGAACCGAGGTCGAGGGCGTCGACCCGGTCGCGCTCGCGAACAAGTTCTCCAGCCCCAAATACGTGTCGGCGGATACGCCGCGCCGGACCCAGGCCGAGGCCAAGGCGGCGGCGGTCGCGCTGTCCGAACGGCTCGGCAGCGCCTGCACCGAGCTCGACGGGGTGGCCAAGGGCAACCCGAAGCTCCGGGCGGGCGCGGCGGTGACGCTGACCGGCGTCGGCAAACCGTTCGCAGGCAAGTACACGCTCACCAGTACCCGGCACCTCTTCACCGCGGAGGTCGGCTACACCACCGAATTCACCGTCTCCGGGCGTCAGGAACGGTCTCTCTACGGGCTGGTCGCCGGTGGCCCCAGGACGTCGACGTGGCCCGGCGTGGTGCCCGCGGTGGTCAGTGACGTGAAGGATCCCGCCGGGCTCGGCCGGGTCAAGCTGACCTTTCCCTGGCTGGATCAGAACTTCACCAGCAACTGGGCACGCACGGTGCAGCCCGGCGCCGGGAACGGGCGGGGCGCGATGGTCATGTCCGAGGTCGGCGACGAGGTGCTCGTGGGCTTCGAACAAGGTGACTTCGAAGCCCCGTACGTCCTCGGCGGGCTCTTCAACGGTGCCGACGCGGTCCCGAAGTTCACCGCGTCGCCGATCGACGGCAACAGCGGTGAGATCGCCGTACGGGGTTTCGTCTCCCGCAAGGGACACAAGCTCGAATTCGCCGAACAGGACGGCGTCATCGTCGCGTCCGGGGACGGGAAGCTGGTGGTCAAGCTCGACCAGAAGAACCAGATGATCGAAGTGACCAGCGGCAAGGGCATCACGGTGAAGGCGCGGAACGGGGTGAGCATCGACGCGGGCAGCGGCCCACTGGAGCTCAAGGGCCAGAAGGTTTCCGTGAACTCGGCGACCGAGGCGACCGTCGAGGCGAGCGCAAGCCTGAAGTTGTCGGGCACGGCGGGCGTGAAGGTCGAAGGCGCGACGGTTTCGGTCAAGGGGCAGGGCCAGGCGGAGCTGAGCGCGAGCGGCGCCGTGACCGTGCGCGGCAGTGTCGTCAAGATCAACTGAGGGGAACAGGCATGCCACCAGCAGCGAGGGTCGGCGATCCGACCGGGCACCCTGGCGTCCTCGCCGGACCAGGGGTACCGACCGTGCTCATCGGCGGGATGCCCGCCGCCACGGTCGGCACCATGCACACCTGCTCGTTCCCGCCGCCCGCGGTGCATCCGCCGACGCCGATAGCGCCGCCGGGCTGCCCGACGGTGCTGATCGGCGGCCTGCCCGCGGCCCGGATGGGTGATCTGGCCGCCTGCGGCGCGCCGATCATCCTGGGCTGCCCGACCGTCCTGATCGGAGGCTGAGGTGGACTTTCTCGGCAGGGGGCTGGCGTTCCCGGTGCGCACCGACGCAACCGGTTCGATCGCCTTGGTCGGCGGAGAGCGCGAGGTCGTCGAGAGTATCCGGCTGATACTGGCCACCGCTCCCGGCGAACGGCCGATGCGCCCGGAGTTCGGCTGCGCGGTGCACGATCTCGTGTTCGCGCCCGCCGACGCGGCCACCGCCGGGCAGATCGCCTACGAGGTGCGCACTTCGCTGGAACGGTGGGAGCCGCGGATCACGCTCACCGATGTCGTAGTCGGGTTCTCCGAGGCCGACCAGGGCACGCTGCTGATCGACATCAAGTACCACCTGCGCGGCACCAACGACCCGCGCAACCTGGTCTTCCCGTTCTACGTCATCCCGGCGCACGAGTCCACTCAGGACGGTGTGTGATGTCGCTGCCGATGCCCAATCTGGACGACCGCCGGTTCCAGGACCTGGTCGACGAGGCGAAGAGCCTCGTCCAGCGCAACTGTCCGGAATGGACGGACCACAACGTCTCCGATCCCGGCGTGACGTTGATCGAAACGTTCGCGCAGATGGTCGACCAGGTGCTCTACCGGCTCAACCGGGTGCCGGACCTGCACTACCTGCGCTTCCTCGACCTCATCGGCGTGCGGCTGTTCCCACCGGCCGCGGCACGCGCCGACGTGACGTTCTGGCTCTCAGCGGCGCGGGACGTCCCCGTCGTCGTCCCCGCGGGCAATCAGGTCGCGAGTGTGCGCGACGAGGTCGAGGACCCCGTCGTGTTCACCGTGGAGCGAACGCTGACGATCGTGCCGTGTTCACTCACCGGTTTGGCGACCGGTGGATCCGACACCGGCGTGCCGCCGGTCGACCGCACCGACGAGCTGCTGGTCGGCGGCGAACCCGCGTGTTTCACCGAAAGTCCCGCGCCCGGCGACTCCGTCTACTTCGGACTGTCGGACGCCGTCCCCGGCTGCGCGGTGCTGCTGCGGGTGGACTGCGAGGTCGAGGGACAGGGCGTCGATCCGCACGACCCGCCGTGGGTGTGGGAGGCATGGGACGGGCACGGCTGGGCCGCCGGTGAGGTCGACCGGGACAGCACCGGCGCCTTCAACCGGTCGGGAGACGTCGTGCTGCACGTGCCGCCGGGACATACGGTGTCGGTGCTCGCCGGCAGGCACGCGGGCTGGATCCGATGCCGCTTGACGGAACCGAACCAGCATCAGCCCTTCTTCCAGCGGTCGCCGCGGCTGCGCTCGGTCGAGGCGTCGACCGTCGGTGGCACGGTCGGCGCGGTGCACGCCGAGGTCGTGCGCGGCGAGGTCGTCGGCACGTCGGACGGCCTGCCAGGACAGCGGTTCCCGCTCGGCAGGCGTCCGGTGGTCGCCGGCGGGGACGAGCTGATCGTGGAGGTGTCCGGTCCGGACGGCTGGCAGGAGTGGACGGAGGTGTCCTCGTTCGCCGAGTCGGGTCCGGAGGACCGGCACGTCCAGGTCGACCGGGTCGCCGGTGAGATCGCGTTCGGCCCGGCCGTGCGCCAGCCCGAGGGCGGCATCCGGTACTACGGCGCCGTTCCGGCCAAGGCCGCCGCGATCAGGGTGCCCGCCTACCGGGCCGGTGGCGGGCGGCGGGGGAACGTCGCCCGTGAAGTACTCGAGGTGCAACGGGATCCGATCCCGTTCGTCAGCGGCGTGGTGAACCGGCGCCCGGCGACCGGCGGGGTGGACGGCGAGTCGGTGGAGGACGCGGCGGTACGCGGACCGCTGCTGCTGCGTACCCGCGACCGCGCCGTCACCGCCGAGGACTACGAACAGCTCGCGCGCGAAGCGGCGCCCGACGCGGCGAGGGTGCGCTGCGTGCCCGCGCACGGCGCCGACGGCCGTGAGACCGGGGCGATCCGCGTCCTCGTCGTGCCCGCCGTTCCCGACACCGGCGAGCTGAAGTTCGCGACGCTGATGCTCGAACCCGGTATGCGCACACGGATCGAGCGGTATCTGGACGAACGCCGCTGTGTCGGCGCCCTGGTGTCCGTGGAAGCGCCGTTCTACCACGGGGTCACGGTCGTCGCCCGGTTGAGGTCGCGCCGCCGGACCAGCCCCGGCGCTCTCGGCCCACGGGCGACACAGGCGCTCTACGACTACTTCAACCCGCTCACGGGCGGGCCGGACGGCGACGGCTGGCCGTTCGGGCGGCCGGTGCACTCGGGCGAGGTCTTCGCGGTGCTGCAACGGCTTCCCGGTGTCGAGCTGGTCGAGGACGTCCGCCTGTTCGCGGCCAATCCGGTTACGCGGGAACGCGGCGAGCAGGTCGACCGGATCGACCTGCCGCCCTACGCGCTCGCGTTCTCGTTCGGGCACCAGGTCCGGGTCCGGGAGAGTGGCGGATGAGAGCGGCCGTGCCTGGGCTGCCGAGCCCGCACCCGATCGGCGAGCAATTGCCCTCGGTCTACGCCGAGGACCGGTTCGTCCAGGGTTTCACCGGTGCGCTCGACGAAGTGCTCGCACCGGTCTTCGCCACGTTGGACAACTTTTCGGGCTATCTCGACCCGCGACTGGCGCCGGAGGACTTCGTCGGCTGGCTGGCGCATTGGGTGGCGTTGCGCGTCGACGAAGGCTGGAATCCGGCCAGGCTGCGCGAACTCGTGGTCCGGTCGGTCGAACTGCATCGGTGGCGCGGCACGCGGCGCGGGCTCGCCGAGCACGTGCGACTGCTGACCGGTGGCGCGGTCGAGGTGACCGACAGCGGCGGTGTCGTGGCGTCGCCGGAGCCGGGAGCACCGCTGCCGGATCCGGGACCGCCGTGGGTCCACGTGCGCGTGCGGGTACCGGACCGGGGCCGGATCGACGAACGACGGCTGATGGCGACGGTCGTGGACGCGGTGCCCGCCCACGTTCGCGTCACGGTCGAAGTGGTGGAGGGGTAGCGGATGGTCATCTACCGGGAGTGCGGGCATCAGGGCCCCGCCGACGTCGAGTTCTGCGGCGAATGCGGACGGTACCTGAAATGGGACGACGAGGAACCCGCCGCGGTGCGCCAACCGGCCGCCCAGCGGCAACTGGTGCAGCCTGCCGAACAGCTCGCTCCGGCGCGGCAGCCTCAGCAGCTGACGGTCGACGAGCAGACGCTCAATCCCGGAGACCTGATCTGCGGCCGATGCGGCAAGGGCAACGTGCCCACCCGCAACTTCTGCGGCCGTTGTGGCGCGTCCCTCGCCGAGTCGGAGGTCGTGAAGACGTCATGGTGGCGACGGTTGTTCGGCCGCCGGTCCCGGGAACACAAGGCGGGGGAGCGGCCGGGTAAGGACGGTGTCCGCCGTCGCGCGGGCCGCGCCGGGGCCGCGCGACGCCGCGTCGGCAAGGCCGTCCGCCGGGTGATCGCCGTGATGCTGGTGCTCTCGGCGCTGATCTACGCGCTGTACCAGCCGTTCCGGGGTGCGATCAACACCGCCGCCCTCGGCCTGTGGAGCCAGGCGACGGGGATCTTCGAAACGAAGCTGAACCCGGTCCGCCCGAGCAAGGTGACCGCGAGCGCGCAGTCGCCCGGCCATCCGGGAAACCTGGTCAGCGACAACGCCAAGAACACCTTCTGGGCGGGCGCGGCGCAGAGCGAACCCGTACTGGTGTTCACCTTCGACCGTCCGGTGGACCTGCGGAAGGCGATCGTGCATTCGGGCAACGGCGCGAACTTCCAGGCCGCGCACCGGCCGAAGACCCTGCATCTCGTGTTCTCCACCGGCAAGACCTACGACATGGTGCTGGCCGACACGCCGGACGCCCAGGAGGTCCCGATCGAGAACAGCGCGGGGGCGACCGGCATCGAGCTGCACGTGGTCGGGCTGCATCGCTCGCTGGACGGCATGGACGTCGCGATCTCCGAGATCGAGCTGTTCGAGGCAGGCTGAGGAAGGACCGGATGACCATGCGCCCGAACCGAGCGGTGGCGGCGATCGCGTTCGTCGCGGTGCTGGGCGGAGCGGCGATCACCGGGGTGTTCGCGCCGACCGCGGCGCAACAGCCCGCGCCGCCCGCCGCGCCCTACCGCGTCGGCTACGTCAGCGCCGCGACCACAGGCCTGTTCCAGGCCACCGGCGAGGGCGCGGTGGCGGCACTGCCGCCGGGCGCCGGGAGCGTCGATTCCGACGCGTCCGCGGGTAAGGGCGGCCTGGTGTGGGTGAGCAAACGGGCCGTCCGCGACGGTGCCGAACGCGACGGCGAGATCTGGTACCTGCGGGACGGCACCCGGGTTCCGGTGCGCCTGACCGACGACGCGACCGCCGACACGCGGCCGGCGTTGTCGCCCGACGGTTCGTCGGTCGCGTTCGTGTCGGAACGCACGGGCAGCAAGGACATCTTCGTGATCGGCGTCGACGGCCGTGGCCTGCGCCAGGTGACCTCCGGACCGGCGGCGGACGATTCGCCGAGCTGGTCGCCCGACGGCGGCCGTCTCGTGTTCAGCGGTACCGGCGAGGACCCGGCCGGTGACCTCTACACCGTGCCGTCGAACGGCGGCGCGCCGACTCGCCTGACCACTGACCCCGGCGCGGACACCCAGCCCGCCTGGTCCCCGACCGGTTCCCGGATCGCGTTCACCACCACCAGATTCGACCCGGCCGGGGATGTCGTGGTCATGGCCGACACCGGTGGCGCGGTCGCGCGGGCGGTGCCGGAGCCCGGTGACTCGTCCGAGCCCGCGTGGTCGCCGGACGGCGCGCGGCTGGCCTTCACCACGCGTCAACCGGATCCGCTCGGTGACGTGAAACAGGTCGCCCCGCCCGGCGGTCAGGTCTCGGTGATCTCCGCGCTGCCCGGGGTCGGCGAGACCGAAGCGACCTTCCGCGCCGATGGGCAGCCGGTGTTCACCCGGCTCAGCGGCGGGGACACCACCGACATCTGGAGTGCCGACGCGCGCGGCGGCGACCGCCGTGACCTCACGAACCGGCCGGACGCCGACGAAGCCGATCCCGCTTTCTCCCCGGACGGGACTTCGCTGGCCTACACGGAGTTCGGCACCGGCGAGTTCCGGAGCAGCCGGATCGTCGTGGCGAACGCCGACGGCGGCGCGCCGAGGCAGCTGACCGGGGCCGAGGAGGGTAAGCGGGAGCGGCACCCGGCATGGTCGCCGGACGCGACGAAGATCGCGTTCACCCGGACCGTGTCGATCGGGGACGGTTCCGACAGTTTCGTGCGGATCGTGCGCGTCGCGGACGGCCGTCTTCTCGGCGACATCCCGATCCCGGCGCATCTGCGCGGTGACGACTCGCAGCCGGTGTGGTCGGCGGACGGAACGAAGATCACGCTCACCCGTGCCGCCACCCGGATCGGGCCGCCGGGACCGTCCAGAGTGGACCCTCCGGTGGTGGACGTGCCGGTCGGGCGCGGCGGTTCGGCACGGATCGCCAAGACGGTGCAGACCGACCGGATCCGGTCGCTGCCGGATGTCGTCCTGCTGATGGACCAGACCGGCTCCATGGGCGGGGTGATCGAGCAGGTCAAGACGAACCTCGGCAAGGTCATCGACAGCGTGCGGGACCAGGAGAAGGAAGCACGGTTCGCCGTCGCGGCCTTCGGGGACGTGGGCGACGACGTGGGCGAACCCGTCCCGCGGTCGTTCTTCGTGCAGCAGCCGCTGACCCCGGCGGGCACCGATGCCGAGCGGAAGTTGCTGTCCGACGCGTTCGCCCGGATCGAGGCGAAGGGCGGCGGAGACACCGCCGAGGACTGGCTCCTGGCCTTGCAGAAGGTCGCGACCGGCGCCATCACCTTCCGCCCCGGCAGCAGCCGGATCCTGGTGCTGGTCGGCGACGCGGCGAGCCATGAAGACCCACCGGACAAGGGGTCGGCGGTCCGGGCGGCGGTGTTCGCCGCGTTGAACGCGGCGAAGATCAGCGTGGTGGCCGTGCCCGCGGTCACCGGAGGGTCGAGCGAGGATCCCGACCGCGGCCTCGACGCGCGGGGACAGGCGACCGCGATCACCAAGGCGACCGATGGCGTCCTCACGCCGGGCACCGACGCCGGCCAGATCGCGCAGGCGATCATCGCGGGCATCGGCGACCTCCCGGTCACCGTCCAGCCGGTGACCTTCTGCGATCCGGGACTCACGATGACGTTCGATCCCGCGGGCCCGCAAAGTGTTCCAGGTGGCACGAACGCGCGATTCGTCGAAACGGCGACGGTGTCCCCGACGGCCGCGCTGGGTTCATTGCCGCGCTGCCGCGTGGAATTCCGGCTGAACGGGGAAACCACCGTGCGGCCGGGTTACACCGAGGACGTCACCGTGCGCGTCAAAGATCCGGCGCTGCCCCTGATCACGCTGCACGACCGGACGGTGACCGGGACCGGCCCCACGGTGATCGAGTATCCCGCGAGCGCGGTGGACGCGGACGGGAGTCCGCTCAGGCCGAGCTGTACGCCCTCGTCCGGCAGCTTGTTCCCGGTCGGGGCCACCACGGTGACGTGCACGGCGACCGGGAGGAACGGCACGGCCGTCGAGACCGCGGTCATGGCCGTCGTCCAGCCGGGGGAGACCCGGCAGAAGATGGTGTGGCAGGTCGCCCTGACCCAGCCTTCGCCGGACGCCGTCGTGCCGGGAGACCAGCGTGACCTTTCATCGCTGTTCGGGCCGGGTTGCGGAGCCGGCGCGGAAGGATCGGCGGATGTCTCGCCGGACGGGGCCACACTGGCGTTCCAGAGCGGCAACGCCTTGGTCTGCGTCGCTCCCGCGGGCGGCGGGCCTGGCCGGATCCTGGTGCAGCGCGCGGGATTCGTCGACGATCCGGCCTGGTCGCCGGACGGCGGGCTCATCGCCTACACGACCTTCCCGGGTGAGGCCCCGCCGCAGGTCGCGGTGGTGCCGTTCACCGGCGGTGACGGCCGGATCCTGATCGACGGCCCCGGCGGGGCGGAACAGCCCGCGTTCCAACGGATTCCCGACCTCGCCGTGAGCGCGAACGCCGTGCCCGCCGCGATCCCCTTCGAGGGGCTCACCACGTTCGAGTTCGTCGTCACCAATCGCGGTGTCACCGCGTCACCCGCGGTGGGTCTGTTCGTCCGGCTGACCGCCGGTCTGCGGCAGGCGGCCGTCCTTCCCACCAAGGGCACCTGCACTCCCGAGCCGGTATGCGCGTTCGGCGCGCTGGTTCCGGGCGAGGAGGTGAGGGTGCGGTTCAGCGCGACCGGTCTGGTCGCCGGAGCCCAGGCGGCGACCGGCACGGTCACCACGACGGGTCCCGACGCGGACCCGCGCGACAACTCCGTGACGGCGGTCGTGACGGTCGGCGAAAAGCCGGCGCCACCGGTGACTCCCGGATCCTTGTCGGTCGGGATGTCGGTCTCGGCGGTCCCGCTGTTCGTCGGCGGCGACGACGTGGTGCTGACCTACTTGGTGCACAACGGTTCCCAGGTCGCGATGCCGGACGTCCGGCTCGTGACCCAGCTGCCACCGGGGCTCCCCGCGACTTCGGCCGCGCCCGGATGTGGGCCGGGCGGCGGAAGTTGCGCGCTCGGGACGGTCGGACCCGGTCAGACGGTCGCGGTCCGGATCTCCTTGGCCGCGAAGGCCGCTTTCGACGCCCCGGTGTCCGGCACGGTGAGCACGACCGGGCCGGACAATAACGCCGGTGACAACACGGCCAACGCGCGTGTCGTGGTCCGGCAGCCGGTGGTCGAGCTGGATTCGAAGGTCGGCACACTCGGCTTCGTCCCGCGGGTGCGGGGAACGGATTTCCCGCCGGGCGCGGTGGTCCGGCCGGCCTGGTCGGCGGGTATCTCCGCACCGGGGCTGGTCACCGTCGGCGCGGACGGAAGATTCGAGGCGCGGTTCCTGATCTTCCACCACGACCTGATCGGGCCGCGCACGGTCAACGTGACGTCCGTGGGTGGCGTGAAATTCGGGGCGGTGCGGTCGGAGCCGATCCTGGTGGTGCTCCGCACCCTGCAACCCCCGTTCATCACCCGCGGCTGACGAGGGTCGTTGCCCCAATGGGCAACGACCGGCGCACGGCCGCACACCCGTCCGCTGGTGCCGGATCCGGTTCCGGACGCGCAGACTTCCGGGTATGGGAGCAACGGCGACGCTGTCCGAGGCCGGCCTGGTCGCGGAACCGGGCCAGGAGATCAGCTGCTCGGTGACCATTCGCAATGCCGGCCGGGTCGTCGATCAGTTCGCGATCGAAGTGGTCGGCGACCCGGGTGCCTGGGCCACCGCGGAACCGGCGACGGTGAACCTGATGCCAGGGGAGGTGGGCACGGTCGTCGTCCGGTTCGCGCCGCCGAGGTCGTCGGACGTCGCCGCCGGCCTGATTCCTTTCGGTGTCAGGGTTTTTTCGAGTGAGGACCCGGCAGGGTCCGTGGTCGAGGAGGGCACCCTCCAGCTCGGCGCGTTCACCGAGGTGACCGCCGAAGTCGTTCCGGCGAAGGTGGAGGCCGGTGCCAAGGCCGATTTCGAAGTCGCCGTCGACAACCGCGGGAACCATCCGGTCGCCGTCGAACTGAGCGCGCTCGACCCCGAGGACGAGCTCGACTTCGAGCTCGAACGGAACCGGGCCGACCTCGCGCCGGGCACGGCGGCGTTCGTCCGCCTGCGGGCCCGGCCGCGGAAACGGTTCCTGCGCGGGCAACCCGTCCGTCACCGCTTCCAGGTGTTCGTCATCGCGGACGGCGCCGAACCGCTCAAAACCGAAGGCACCATGGTGCAGCGGCAGTTGCTGCCGAAGTGGCTGCTGCCGGCGCTGGCCGCGCTGCTGGTGTTGCTGCTGGCCTTGGTGGCGCTGTGGTTCACCGTACTGAGGCCCGCGGTGAAGTCGGCCGCTCGGGAAGCCGCTCAGGAGCAGAACCAGGAGGTGATCAAGGCGGCGCAGGAGGCCGGTGGCGCCGCGGGTGAGGCGAAGAAGGAGGCCGGTCAAGCCAAACAGAACTCCGAGGACGCGATGAAGGCCGTCGGGTTGACCCCACCCGCCGACGGTTCGGCTCCCGGCCCCAGGCCGTCGAACGGCGTCCCCAACCCGGCGGGCAACGCCGCCGGGACACCGACCGACTTCCGTGTGGCGGCGGACGCGGCCGTCGACTCGAACGTCAATCGCTTCGCCGAATTCCCCTACACCTTGCCGGATGCCACGAAAACGCTGGTCATCACCGACCTGATCCTGCAGAACCCGCGTGGTGACAACGGAACCCTGCGGCTGTTGCGGGACGCCGGTGGCACCAAGACGGTCCTGCTGGAAGTCGGCCTCGCGAACTTCCGCGACCTCGACCACCACTGGTTGCAGGCATGGCGGTTCGCGCCGGGGGAGAAGATCGTGCTCGCCGTCAGCTGCCAGGCACCGGGAGGCGGTAGCCGGTGCAGCCCGTCGGTCTCCTTCTCCGGCCGGGTCGAATAGACCGGATCAGATCAAGCCCTCACGCAAGGCGAACGCGACGGCGTGCGCGCGGTTGCGGAGCTGGAAACGGTTGGTGATGTCGTGCAGGATCGACTTCACCGTCCGCTCGGAGTAGCTCAGCCGGTCGGCGATCTCCTTCGTCTCGAAGCCGTCCGCGATCATCCGCAGCACCTTGGTCTCGCGCTGCGACATCCCGGCCAGATCCCAGCCGTTCGGTTGCAGCACGTCCCGCTGCAACCGGGAGACCCGGGACAGCAGCCTGCCGAGCAGATCGGGCGGCAGCGCGCCCTCCCCGGCGGCCGCGGCCTTCACCAGCCGCACCAGGGTGTCGGGGGTGGCGTCGGCCCGGCGGATGATCGCGGAGACACCGTTGCCCACGACGTCCAGCAACTCCGCGTCGTCCACCTCCCCGGCGACCAGGACGATCCCCGCGGGGTTGGCACAGTGGAGGCTGCGGAGCAACTGCCGTGCCTCCTCGTTCAGCCGCTCGACGATGACCAGTACGACGGCCTGCTCATCGGAGTCGCCGGCGAAGCGGATCTCAGGGCGTGCGCGCAGCGCGGCGGTGACACCCGCGTGCGTGATGGTGTCGGTGGCATGGAGCAGCACCGGGATCTGGTCGACGAGCATCGATGAACCCCTCCCCGCGAACGGCGTTTCCTCCTTTCAAGGATCGTGTGGAGCGGGTTCCGCGAATAGGGATCCGGAGTCCCGATATGTCCCGTTTCGCTACTCCGATCGAGCGATGCCCGCCTTCCTGATCTTGGCGATGGCCTGGGCCCGGTCGGTGACGTGCAGCTTGCGGAAGATATGGGACACGTGGTTCCGCACCGTTTTCGGGCTGAGCACCAACCGGTCGGCGATGGAGGCGTTCCCCATGCCCTGCGCGATGAGCCGCACGATCTCCCGTTCGCGCGCGGTCAGCTGCGGGAACGACTCGTCGCGCGGGGTTTCCGTGCCCAGCAGCGAAAGCACCCTGGTCGCGATCGCCGGGCTGAAGATCGCCTCGCCGTCACCGATCACCCGCACCGCGCGGACGACCTGCTCGTTGCGCCCCCCTTTGAGCAGATAGCCGCGCGCGCCCGCGCGCATGGCGGCGAACACCGCGGCTTCGTTCTCGAACATGGTCAGCATGAGCACACCGGTGTGCGGGCTGGCGTGCACGATCCGGCGGGTCGCCTCGACGCCGTCGAGATCCGGGAGGTTCAGGTCCATCAGGACGACGTCGGGCTCCACCCTGCCCGCTTCCGCGACCGCGGTGAGGCCGTCCGGCGCTTGGCCGACGACCGCGATGCCGTCGGTGCCGTCGAGCATCGCGCAGAGGGCCGTCCGGAAGCCGGGATGGTCGTCCACCACGAGGACACGGAGGATCGGGAACATCGCTCACTCCTTGGTGGCGAGCGGCAACCAGGCGGCGATCCGGGTGCCGCCCGAGGGCACCGGCTCGATCACGCAGCCGCCGCCGAGGTCGACGGCGCGTTCCCGCATCGACCGGAGCCCGTTCCCGCCGACCACGGGCAGCGCCCCGCCGCCCGTGCCGACACCGTCGTCGACGATCTCCACGCGCAGATCGCCCGCCAGCGGCCAGAGGCGCACCGTGCACTGCCGGGCACCGGAATGGCGGGCGATGTTCACGAGCGCCTCGCGGATGATCCGGTACGCGGTGACCTCCACCTCGGCCGACAGTGGCGGCAGCTCACCGCGGACCTCGACCGCCACCCCCAGCGGGCCGTGTTCGGCGGGTACCCGGTCGGCGAGCATTCCGGCGTACCGGCGCACGGCCGTGACGAGGCTCGCGTCGTCGAGCGCGGGAGGGCGCGCGTCGGTCACGATGCGGCGCAGTTCGGTGATGGCGCCGTGGAGTTCCTCCTCGAGCCTGGCCAGGAGGCGCTCCGCCCCGGCTCGGTCACGGACGAGCAGTTCCCGGGCCGCGCGCAGCCCGAGCACCGCCACGGCGAGGGTCGGTCCGACGCCGTCGTGGAGATCGTTGAGCACGGTCCTGAGGCGGTTTTCGTACCCGGAGGGATGAACGACGTCGGTGACGACGAATGTCCGGCGCATTTTCTCCCCCGTCCGGCGGCATGACCTGGCCTCGGCGTCTCGAACGTGCGTAGCGTTCTGGTCACTCGCAGTACTAGTCGCGGAACGTCGCCCCGGCGTTTCCCCGCCTGCCGTCAGGTCGGGTAACGGTTTGGGGCCGATACTTACGCCCGCCTGGGTCGGTGCGGCGAGAAGGAGTGAAGAAGATGCGCGTGGTCGTCGTCGGGGGCGGGATCGTCGGTGCCGCGGCCGGATACGAACTGGCCATGGCCGGGGTGGACGTGGTCATGGTGGATTCGTCGGCGCCGGGCCGCGCGACGTCGGCGGGGGCGGGCATCATCTGCCCCTGGTCGTCCCAAGTGGACGATCCGGACTGGTACCGGATCGCCGTGGCGGGCGCCGAGTACTACGAACGGCTGCGGTCGGCGTTGGCCGAGGACGGCGAGACCGAGCTCGGATACCGGCGGGTCGGCTCGCTGAGCCTGGTCACCGAAGCCGAATCCGAAGAGGCCCTGCGGCGCGTGACGAAGCGGGCCGAGGAGTCGCCGTTGGCAGGCGAGGTCGAGCTGATCGACGCTCGCCGGGCACGGGAGTTCTTCCCGCCCCTCGCGCACGACGGTCCGGCGATCCACATTCCGGGCGCGGCGCGGCTGGACGGCCGTTCGGTCCGCGACGCGATGCGCCGGGCGGCGGTGCGGCACGGCGCACGGATCGTCGACGGCACGGCGTCCCTCGTAGCCGACAGCGCGGTTCGGGGAGTGCGGGTGGACGGGGAAGTCGTCGGCGCGGACGCGGTGATCGCGGCGGCCGGTGCCTGGTCGCCGCGGCTGCTGGAGCCGATCGGTGTCGAGGTGCGGGTGGAGCCGCAGCGCGGTCAGATCGTCCATCTCCGGCTGCCGGGGGTGGAAACCGGGCACTGGCCGGTGATCCTGCCACGGTCGCGGCATTACCTGCTGGCCTTCGACGATTCGCGGATCGTGGTCGGCGCGACCCGCGAGGACGGCACCGGCTTCGATCACCGGGTCACCGCCGCCGGGATGGCGGAGGTGCTGGCCGAAGCGCTGTCGGTGGCGCCGGGGCTGGCCGATGCGACGTACGTGGAGACCCGGGTCGGATTCCGCCCCGGCGGACCCGACGTCCTCCCGCTCCTCGGCACCGTCCCGCACGTGGCCGGGCTGGTCGTGGCCAACGGCTTGGGCGCGTCGGGGCTGACGATGGGTCCGTACGTCGGCTCGATCGCGGCTCGCCTGGCCCGTCAGGCCGATCCGGGGATCGACCTGAAGCCTTACGACGCCTTGCGGTGAGGCCGTACCAGGCTCCCGCGTTAACTGGATCGTGACAGACGGGGAAGCCAGGGGTAAAGGAGACGGCAGAAGCTTCCCCCATGAGGGAATCGGAGGCACGGTCGGAGACCGTCAAGGGTGCGAAGACCTCGATGAGCCGCGAGTTGATCGAGCTGGCGGCGCTGTTCATCGCGGCGGGCGCCGCTCATTTGTTCGTCAGCACGTTGTCGCTCGATCGTGTCGGGCCGGCCGTGTTGTTCGGGCTGGGGCTGCTGTTGATCGTGACGGCGACCCTGCGGCGCTGGTGGGTACACCGTCCGCAGGCGTCACGCCGCACGGTGGGAGAACACGAACCGCTGCCGGGTGAGGCGTGGCGGATCCGCGCCACGGTGCGCGACGTGCCAGGGAGTCTCGCGGGGGTGACGGCCGCGTTGGCGGCGCACCGGTACGACATCGTGTCGATGCAGGTTCTCGCCGTGCCGGACGGCGCGGTCGACGAGTTCCTCCTGCGCGCGCCCGCCGGTGCGACGGCGGCGGACATCGCCGCGGTGGCCGAGCTGGGTGGCGGCCGGGACGTGCGTGTCGTCCCGGCGGACGTCCACGAGTTCGTCGACCCGACCACCCGGGTCCTGACGATCGCGGCCGGCCCGCGCGCGGGCTCGGCGCAGCTGCTGCGGGCCGTGCTGGGAGAGTGCGACGTCGCCTGGCAGCAGGCCAGGGGAAGGTTCGCCGAGAACGTCGAGGGAACGTCGATGCGGCTGATCGATCCCGCGGGTGGTCCGATGCTGGTCACGCGCCCGTTGCTGCCGTTCACCCCGGTGGAGTTCGCGAGGGCCAAGGCCGTCCTCGCCCTCGAACGCCGGCTCGCGGGGACACCGGAGCCGACGGCGGACGCGGACGTGGTGATCGAGGAGAGGCACGCTCGGTGCGGACTCGGACCCTCCTCACCGGAACCCGGGCGGGTCTGGTCACCGCGGTGGGGACGCCGCGGAAAGGCGCTCAGGAAGCGCGTTCGGGAACACCGGGACGACGTCGTTCGGTAGCAAACCGTTGGCATGTCGCGAAACGTGTGGCCAGGGCGTCGCAGTAGGGTGTGGAGCTGAATGGGGGGAGGAGGGTTCCGTGGGTTCATGACGATCGAGAGCAGCAGAAGCCGTTGCCGCCGCCGCGACTGCGACGATGTGGAGTTTTGGCTGGGTTTGTGCGTCCAGGACTGGGTGCGGTGGCAGGACGGCTTGGAAGCCCTTGAACTGCCGGACGACAGGAGACCGGCGCCGCCACGCAGCGTGTTCATCGCCCCGGTGCGCTCCGGCAGTGTGTCGCAGCGGGCACTGGCGACAGGGTGACGCTGTCCGAGTCCCCGCGGTCAACCTCGTGGTGAAGTGTCCGGAGCGGACTCTTGGAAGGCTTTCCCGAGGTCGTCGGGTTCGACGCCGAGTTCCGCTCGGGCGACGTCCGGGTCGAGGATCATCTCGGTCGCGTGCAGTCTGCTCCACTGTGCCGGGTGGAAACCTATGACGAACCCTTGGCGGCGTTGGCGGATGCCTTCGAAGCGGATCAGGAGTTCGATGGCGCGTGAGTGAAGCTTCCAGATGCGCTCCGGAGGGCGGCCGATCGCGGTTGCGAGGCGGGTGAAGAGATCGGCCCAGGCGAGGTTCGCGGTGACGATCGGATAGTCGCCATCGGCGCGACGGTCCAGCGCCGCGACGGCGGCTCGCGCGACTTGAGTGACGGTGACGACGGCGGTGGTGCCGGGGTAGGCGAAGATGCCCGCGTTGCCGATGGACATGCTGTGCAGCATGGGCTCGAGAGGTGACTGCCTGCCGGGAGTCGTGCCTGCGACATAGGGGAGTTCGAGGACGGCCACGGAGGTTCCCGTGCCGACCGCGGCGCGTGCGTGCTCGGCTTGTTCGATCCTGCTGGCGATGTACGGGCTGAGTTCCGCCAGACGGAGTGCCGGCTGTTCACGCTGCAGGGTGGCGTAGAAACTGCCGAGGATGACAACGCGGTCGCACTGTGCCCGGCATCCGGCGGCGAGCACTCTGGCGACGGGCGCGACGTTGGTGTCGTGGAAGAACGCGGCGATGTCGGCGCCGCGTGGTGCGGCGACGGCGGCGGCCGATGCGATGACGATGCCCGTGTGGCCGGCGACGATCGTGTCGAGCCGGTCCTCGGACAGATCGGTGAGGTCGCCGAGTCGGACCGTCACCGCGGCGGGGAGATTCGTGGGTGGCGCGCGGACCAGCACCGTGACGTCATGCCCGCGCGCCAGTAGTTCACGCACGATGTGATGTCCGATGAACCCGGTTCCGCCTACTACCAAGACCTTCAACGGGCCTGTCCTTTCCTCGGGGGCGGTTTGACGATCGTCGTTCCGCGGTCGCCGGCCGAGCTGATCACCGCCGGAAGGAGTTGCCGGAGGAGCGCGCCCACCGCAGGATCCACGCCACTGCGGTCGCCAGAAGAGCCAAGCGCAAGATCCGAGAACCGCCAAGCTGTTCCTCGGCGGGCCGGGCGGGCACGGTGGGTGACGCGCGGGTTCCTTCGAGGGTTTGCCTCAGCTCGGCCAAGTGTGCCTGCAGTTCCGCCACCTGTTCTCGTGAAGGCGCGCGGCGGCTGAGAAAGACCTGGAAGAGAACGAAGGTCACCGCCGCCCCGACCAGCCCGGCACCGACGTTGGCGAGCGCGCTCGACAGAAAGGCCGCCCTGGACTGGCCGTCGGCACCGGCGACGAGAAACGCGACGATTCCGACGACGAGCCCTGCCGCGAAAGTCCCAGCCGCGAGAAGGGAGTTCGCCGTTTTCTCCTTCATAGCCGCCCAGGTCTGGCCTCGCCGCCAGCCGGCGAGAGCGAGTATCGCGATTCCGACCAGCACGGCCGCTCCGGAAACCAGGAGTTCGAGCGTCTCTGCCTGCGAGTCCGACTTTTCGGTGACGAAGTACGAGTGCACGTAACGGACTTCGTCGCCGTATCGGACCTCCAGCCAGCGCCGCGAACCATGCGACTCGCCACCGGTGACATCGGCCTTGACGATGATCAGCTGCTGATCCCGGTGGTATGTCGCGGTCGGCTCGCATTCGAGCGACGGGCATCGCCGGAGGTTCGCCTCGTCACCGGAGATGTAGCCGACGTCCTTCCCCGCGACGCTGGTCGCCGGGCCTCCGAAGAACAGCATCAACCCGAGGAGGAGGATGGCCGCGATCGTGATGGCACCGAGCCAGCCGGTGCCTCGCCGAGCCGAACTTGCCACAGGAAGCCCTCCCGCCTTGACCGATCGCGAACGAGACTATTTGAGGGGTAAGGCAAGCATGGCGTTGGTGCCGCGCACTTCACGGGTTTCCGCCAGTCGGACGTGTCGCGAAAGCCACTTTCGGGACATCAGGCGTCGCGAAAGTGGCTTTCGCGACATGGGCGCCGGCGGCGAGGGCCGCGATCACGACACGTTGCCTCTCGGCCCGATCAGCGCCGCAAGGCGACCACCCGGTGACAGCCGGCCAGGGTGGCGGGGCGGTGGGCGATGACGAGGACACCGATGTCGTTCCCGGCCGAAGCGAGCGCCGCGGTGATGGCTTCGTCGGCTTCGGGGTCGAGGTTGGCGGTGGCCTCGTCGAGGATGAGGATCCGGGGATTCATCAGCAGTGCCCTGGCGACGGCGACTCGTGCTCGCTGGCCGCCGGACAGTCCGTCACCGGATTCGCCGACGACGGTGTCGAGTCCGGCGGGGAATCCGGCTCCCGGGTCCAGGATCCCCGCCCGCCGCGCTGCCCGTTCGACTTCGGCGTCGCCGGCTTCCGGGTCGCCGAGCCGGATGTTGGTGGCGACCGTCCCGGTGAGGAGACCGGGTTCCTGGGGAACGGCGCTGATCGCGCGGCGGAGGTCGTCGTCGGCCAGCTCGGTGAGATCGACGCCGTCCAGGGTGATGTGACCGGCGTCGGGGTCCCACATCCGGGTCGCGAGCAACGCGCACGTGGTCTTGCCCGCACCTGACGGCCCGGTGAGGGCGACCCGTTCGCCGGGGCGGACGGTGAACGACACGTCGCGCAGGACCGGCGGGGCGTCGTCGCGGTAACCGAAGGACACCTGATCGAAGACGAGTCCGGTCGCGCGATCGCGGGGCGGAAGGGGCCGAGGTACGCGGGGCTCCTGGACCGCGGGGGCCCGGTCGAGTACTTCGGTGATCCTGGCACCGGCGGCGCGCAACGTGCCGACATTGCGCAGCAGATCCGAAATCTGTGCGATCGGGCCGAGTGCCGCGGTGGCCAGCACCATGGCGACCGGTGCGAGCGCGCGGTCGATCGTGTCGAGATTCGCCGCGCAGACCGCGAGCGCGCCGATCGCGCTGAGCGCCAGAGCCGCGTCCGTGACAGCGCGTTCCCCACCGATCCGTGAGCCGATCCTCGTTTGCACGGCGGTCAGCGCGCTCGTCTGTTCTGCCAGGGCGGCGGTGCGACGCCGCAGGGCTCCCGCGCTGCTGAGTTCGCCGAGTCCACGGACGGTGTCGACGAGTTCGGCGTTGAGGGTCGCGGCGGCCTCGGTGAGTTCGGTGCCCTGTCGCGTTCCCGCTCGGCCGGACAGCCATGGCAGCGCCGCGGTCACGACGACGAACGGTACCCACGCCAGCAACAGCCACGGCGTGACGAGGAGCGACAGGGTCGCGGTGGCGGCGACCATCATGGCCGAGGTGAGTGCTTGGGCCGCGGTGTGGGCGTAGAGCCATTCGAGACGGTCGATGTCGGCGAAGGCGACGGACACCAGATCGCCGCTCCTGCGGGGCTTCCGGCGGTCGGGCAGGCTCACGCGCAGCCGGTCGAACACCCGGGCCCGCAGGGTGCCGATCAGCCGGTAGGCCAGATCGTGGGAGACCCAGGACTCGCGCCAGGTCATCGCAGCGGTCACTACGGCGAGGCCGCACAGGACGGTCGCGACGACGGCCAGTGGCGCGGTGCCGGCCGCCGCGGCCCGCCCGGCCAGCCACGTGCCGAGCACGGTCGCCGTCAGCGCACCGAGCTGGACGGCCGCGTTGCTCACGACCGTCCAGACGAAGGTGGCCCGCTGCTCGCCGACGACCGGCAGGAGCCGCCGGAGCGGCCCGCTCACGTGTGGACCGCCTGCCCGGTGACGCGGCCGGACTCGATCGTGACGATCGCGCCGGCGTCACGCAGGGCGGTCTCGCGGTGGGCGATCACGATCCGGGTGGTGCCGGCGCAGTGCTCCGCCAGCCGGGTGAGGACGCGTTTCTCGGTGTCGACGTCCAGCGCCGAGGTCGCTTCGTCGAGCAGCAGCACCGGAGGCGCGGCGAGCACCGCCCTGGCGATGGCGAGGCGTTGCCGCTGCCCGCCGGACAGCTGGCTCCCGTTCTCGGTGAGGATCGTCGCGAAGCCGTGGGGGAGTGCCTCGACGAACTCGATCGCGTCCGCGACATGGGCGGCGGCGCGGATCTCGTCGTGCGTGGCGCCGGGCCGGGCGAGCCGGAGGTTTTCTTCCACGGTGCCATGGAAAAGATAGGTGTGCTGGCCGACGACGCCGATGCTCGCGCGCAGCGCGGCGAGGGTGTACCCGGTGATCGGGGTTCCGTCGAGTTCGATCGTCCCCTGCTGCGGGTCGGCCTCGCGGACGAGAAGCCGGGCGATCGTGCTCTTCCCGGCGCCGGACGGGCCCACGATCCCGGTCGTTTTCCCTGGCGCGCAGACGAAGCCGATGCCGGAAACGCCCGCGCCGTTCGGGTACCGGTACCCGACGTCCCGCAGCCGCAGCCGTGCCCCGTGCCGAGCGGGTTCGGTGCGGGTGCCGGTATCGGCGACCTGCGGACGCGCCGTCATGATCTCGTCGATGCCCTCGACCGCGCCCAGCCCTTGGTAGCCGACGTGCCAGTGGGCGGACAGGTCGAGTACCGGGCGGAAGCATTCCCTGGCGCACAACAAGAACAGGAACACCGACGCCGCGGGCGCCTGACCGCCGACGACCCCGGCGCACGCGACGACCACCGTGGCCGCGAGGCCGAGGTGCAGTGCCAGGGCGCTGACTCCCGCTTCCACCAGCGACACGCGCAGCTGGGCCATCGTGACCCGGTGCAGGCGGTCGCCGCGGTGGGCGAGTGCCTCGCCCGCCCGGCGGCCCGCGCCGAAGAGCCGGAGGACACCGATCGACTGGGTCGCCTCCAGATAGTCGGCCGCCAGCTTTTCGTAGGCGCTCCACCGGGTTCGGCCCGTCCGGAGCAGCCGGGCGTCCCAGAAACGGGGAATGGCCACGGCGCACAGAACCGCCGTCGCAAGGATCGCGGCGGCGGGGACGGAAACGGTGAACAGCCACCCGGCGACGGCGGCCGGAACCAGACAGGTCACGAGCAGCTGCGGCAGATAGCGGCTGTAGTAGGCGTCGAGGGCTTCGACCCCGTCGACGACCGTGTGTGTGATCGCGCCCGCGCGCTCTCCTCGCGTCCAGGCCGGTCCCAGCAGGGTGACGCGGTGCAGAAGTTCGCCGCGCAGCCTGGTGCGGATGGCGATGCCGAACCGGGCCGCGGCGACCTCCCGCGTCCACAACAGGACCGCGCGCACCCCGACGACGCCGGTCAACGCGGCGATCGCGGGTGCCACGGTCGCGAAGTCGCCGCCGCGGGTGAGATCGGCGAGGACGGACGCCGTCAGGACGGCTCCGCCGACATAGCAGGCCGACACGAGGATCGACAGCACCGCGAGCAGCAGGACGGGGGTGAGGACGACACCCGCCAGCCGCAGGAGCCTGCGATGGATCACCGGGTGAACGCGTCCGCGTGGAGCCGTTGCGCGATCTCCCGCACCACCGAGATGTTCCCGAGGGTGCCCGGATAGGTGTCCGCGGCGTCGATCGCGATCAAACGCTGTTCGCGGACGGCGGTCATGGCGGGGAAGGTGCGGGTGAGGTAGTCGATGCTCGCCTGCTTCTGCTCGGGCCCGTTGACCGCGAACACGATCGCGTCGGGATTCTTCGCGGCGAGCGCCTCGGGGGTGATCTGCGCGGCGAAGAACTTGGCGAACTGCGGGTCCTTCGGCGAGAACACGTTGTTCCCGCCCGCCCTGCGGATGATGTCGTACTCGATGCCGGCGCCGATCGCGGTGACGGTGGTGCCTTCCAGGAAGACCTGGGCGACGGTCGGTTGAGGCCGGCCCGCGATGGCCTTGTCCACGGCGGCCAGATCGGCTCGGCCTTGGTCGACCAACGCCTTCGCCTTGTCCGGCACGGCGAAGATCCGGCCGAGATTCTCCAGATCGGTGAAGAGATCGTCGACCGTGCCGTTCATGCGGCGTTCGGCGCAACCGCCCGCGGCGACATACGCGGCGACGCCGCTTTGCCGCAGTTGCTCCAGGCTGGCGAAGCCCTTCTCCGCGGTGAATTCGTAGGTGGTGGGGGAGAAGACGAAGTCCGGCTTGGCGGACAGGAGCTTCTCCCGGCTCGGCGGTGCCGACTCACTCAGCACCGGGATGGCGGCGGCCTGTCCGGCCACGTCTTCCGGGAGCGGTGCGGTGGCGGTCTGTGCCTGTCCGACGAGCGAACCCGCGAGACCCAGCCGCAGCAACAGTTCCGTCTGCGACGGGCTCAGCCCGACCGCGGCGCGGGGAGCGGCGCCGACGGTGACGTCCCGGCCGCAGTTGGAGACGGTGACCGCCGTGCTCGCGTTGTCCGACGGCGCGGCAGGAGTGACCGAAGAGCCGCACCCCGCGACCAGCGACAAGCTGACACCGAACGCGGCAAGGGACAGGGTTTTACGCATGGTTCTCATTTCCGGGTGTGCCGAGAGGGGAACGGTTCTCCGCGTGACGGCCGAAGACCAGCACCGGCCTGCCGTCGCGTGGATGGGTGAGCTGGTCGACGGCGACTCCGAACACGTCTTCCACGACGCGTGGGGTGAGCGCTTCGTCCGGTGTTCCGGTGGCGACGACGCGGCCGTCGTCGAGCACCGCGATGTCGTCGCAGTAGGTGGCCGCGAGGTTGAGGTCGTGCAGGGCGGCGATGATGGTGCGATCGAGCCCGGCCGCGATCCGCATGAGTTCCAGCTGGAAGGCGATGTCGAGGTGGTTGGTCGGTTCGTCGAGGACGAGGACGGGGGAGTCCGCCGCCAGCGCGCGGGCCAGCATCACCCGCTGCCGCTGTCCGCCCGAGAGCCGTCCGATGGGCCGGTCGGCGATGTCGGTGGCGCCGACCCGGTCGAGCGCGGTCCACGCGAGATCGAGGTCGGCTTCGGTGTCACGGCCGAATCCGCGCTGGAAGGGCACCCGGCCAAGGAGCACGACGTCGAGGACAGTCAGGTCGAACTCGGACGACGTCTCCTGGGTCATCACCGCCACCGCCCTGGCGACGGTCCGCCTGTCGGTGCGCCACACGTCGTGCTCGCCAAGGAGCACCCGGCCCGATGACGGCGCGACGGCGCGGTAAAGCGTGCGCAGCAAGGTCGACTTGCCGCTGCCGTTCGGGCCGACGAGCCCGAGAAACCGGCCGGAGCGGACCTCGAGGTCCACATTCCGCAGAACCTGGTTGCCGCCCAGCGAAGCGCTGACGTCGTGGAAATGGACCTTCACCGGCCGAACCCCGCCCGCGTGGCTGTGTCCCGGCGCATCAGCCACAGGAAGAACGGCGCGCCCACGACCGCGGTGAGGATTCCGATCGGGATTTCGCCAGGCGCCGCGACCGTGCGCGAGAGCAGGTCGGCGACCATGAGGAACAGGGCGCCGCCGAGCACCGCGACCGGCAGCATCCGGCGATGGTCCGAACCGACGAGGATCCGTGCCACATGCGGGATCACGAGACCGACGAAACCGATACCGCCGCTGACCGACACGATCGACCCGGTCAGGAGGGCGGCGGTCACGAGGAGCACGGCACGGAGCCGGTTCACGTCGACTCCGAGCGCGGTCGCGGACTCGTCGCCGCTCAGCAACGCGTTCATGGCCCTGGTCCGCAGTCCCACGACGACACAGGCGGCCACGAACGCGACCGCCGGCACGGCCAAGGAGGCCATCGAGGCGGCGGAAACGCTGCCGAGCAAGAAGAACAGGACGCTGAAGACGTTCTGTGCCTCGGTGGTCAGCGTCAGATAGCTCGTGATCGCGCTGAACAGGGAACCGAGGGCGACACCGGAAAGGATCATCCTGGTCGGCGACAGGATGCCGCGATGCCGGGCGACCAGCGCGACGCACACACTGGCCACCAAGGCCCCGGCGAAGGCCGCCGCGCCGAGGGGAAGCCCGCCCACGGCGGCCGAACCGAAGGTGATCACGAGGACCGCGCCGACACCCGCGCCGGACGACACACCGAGCAGATACGGCTCCGCGAGCGGGTTGCGCACGATCACCTGCATGATCGCCCCGGCCAGTGCCAGTCCGGCCCCGGCGAGCCCGGCCAGCAGCGCGCGCGGGAGCCGGAACTGCCATACCGCCTGGTCCTGCAACACGGTCAGGCTGCCGTCCGACATCCACGGCACGTCCGGCACGAGATGACCCACCACGATCCGCGCCGCGTCCGCGAGCCCGACCTCGACAGTCCCCACCGAACCGGATACGACCAGCATCACGAGGATCGCGACAGCGAGGACCGTGACCGTCCCCCGGTGCAGAAGCCGGGACCGGGCAAGTGCCGCCTGCCGGTCGCGGACGCCTGGAGGCGACGCGGACGGCCGCGAACGAACAACCATGGGGGGACGCCGATCGATCTGTGGTGGAAGGACACCGGAGCCTAACCGCACTCGATAATCGTTATCAACAGATAATCGGTAATGATTGTCATCACAGCTTGGTCGATCGGCTTCGCCGTTTTCGGGCCCTACCGAGGCGGATCGGCCGGATCCGGGGCGTGACCATCGGGTGACTGGTCTGCCTGCAGGTTCTCGAGGATCTTCGTGGCGAGCCCGGCGAACTGGTCGAGTTCTTCGGGTGTGAGGCGGTCGATGACGAGGCGCCGGACCTCCTGGGCGTGGCTGGGCGCGGCTTTCTCGAGCGCGGCGAGGCCTTTCGCCGTGATCACCGCCTCCATACCGCGCGAACCGCATCGTTCCCGTGTGACCAGGCCTCGTTTGCACATCCGGGTGAGCTGGTGGTGCATGCGGCTCTTCTCCCAGGCGGCCTCCCTGCCGAGCTCGTAAGCGCGCATCCGTCCGTCCGGCGCCTCGGACAGCAACGCGAGCACGGTGTAATCGGCGTTGGACAGGCCGCTGTCGGCCTGGAGCTGTTGTTCGATGCGTGTTCGCAGCAGCTCCAGCATCTGAAAGGACACCCGCCACGCGCGGAGCTCGCGTCCGGTCAATCCCTGCCGCTTCATGGCGCCACTATATCCCCGTGAGTTGACAAATCAACTCGCGGGCGTAGCCTCCGGTTGACACATCAACTCGCAGCCCGGTTCACGCAGGAAGGCGCACCATGACCGAACGAAGTGACGACGGTGAGCGGCCGCCGGAGGACACCGGACAGCGGGGACGCCGCTACGTCATCCGTGGCGGCGCGGTGATGTCCATGGACAAGAACGTCGGCAACTTCGCGGACGCCGACGTTCTGGTCGAGGGCAACAAGATCGTCGAGATCCGGCCCGGCATCCACGCCCCTCGCGCCGGCGTGATCGACGCGCGGGGGCGCATCGTGCTGCCGGGTTTCGTCGACACGCACCACCATCTGTTCGAGACCGCGGAGCGCGCGTTTCTCGCCAACGGCCTGCTCCTCGACGATCACTCGGGCTCGCCGAGCGCCTACCCGAACTACGGCGAGCACATCCTGCGGGGTTTCGCGCGGGTCTACCGGCCGGAAGACGTCTACGTCAACTCGTTGTTCGCGGGGCTTTCGCAACTCGACACCGGCGTCACGACGGTGCTGGACGTCTCGCAGATCCACCATTCCCCAGAGCACACCGATGCGGCGATCCAGGCGCTCGTCGACACCGGGCGGCGTTCGGCGTTCGGGTTCTTCGAGGGTGACGGCCGCACGGGAGCCCGGTATCCCCAGGACGCCTATCGCATCAGGGACCGGTGGTTCTCCTCGAACGACCAACTGGTGAGCATGGTCATGGGCGGAGAGCTCCATCTCGGCAGGCAGGTGTACACCCGCGCCTGGGCGATCGCCCGCGAGCTGGGTCTCAAGATCGCCGCGCATTCCGTCGGTTCATGGGGAATGCGGCCGGTCTTCGACGAACTCGCCAAGGGCACCGCCGGGGTCGAGGTGGGGCCGGACAACCTGTTCATCCACATGACCGGCATGTCCGACCCGACCTGGCGCCGGTTGAGGGACGCCGGTGCGCAGGTCTCGCTGGCCTTTCCGATCGAGATGAGCATGCGGCACGGCACGCCGCCCATCCTCAAGATGCGGGAACTCGGCATGGAGCCCTCGCTGAGTTCCGACGTCGAGACGACGATGGCCGCGGACCCGTTCACGCTGATGCGCTCCGCGATGACCACGCAGCGTATGATCGTCAATCAGATGATCTTGGACCAGGGCGACCTCGTACCGCCGGGCAACTGGCCGACGCCTGCTCCGGGCACGCCCGAACTGCTCACCGTCCGAGATGTGCTGCGGTACGCGACCGTCAAGGGCGCCGAGCACCTCGGACTCGACGGCAGGACCGGAACCTTGACGCCCGGCAAGGAGGCCGACATCGTCCTGCTCGACGCCACCGCGCTCAACGTGGCCCCGCTCAACAGCGTGCCGGGAGCGATCGTGTCGCTGATGGACCGCACCAACGTCGAGACGGTGATCGTCGCAGGCAAGGTGCGCAAGTGGAAGGGGCGGCTGCTCGACGCGGACCTGTCCCGGTTGCGCCGGGAACTCGAAGCGTCCCGCGATCATCTCTTCGCGGCGATGGGCCTGACACAGGACCTGTTCGCCTGGAGCTGAGAAGTCGGCGAGGCGAGGACCTGCTCGGAAGTGGCCTAGCGACCGCAGCGGTCCACGCGTTTCCACGGCCATTCCGAGACGAGCCAGCGCGCGACGGTGTCGGCGAGTGCCGCGTCGAGCTCCGCTTTGTCGGCCCGTACCCAGGATTGCACCGTGACGTCCCACTCTTCGGAGTCCGGGGGGTACAGGTACACGCAACCGATGACGACGTCGTCTGCCGGATCGAGGACGGTGAAGGTGAACCCGGTGCGTCGCGCGAAGTCCGAGGCGTGGCGGCGGAGATCAGCGAGGTTCTCTTCGGGGGTCATGCCGTCGCGAGGCGGCCAGTCGCCGTCGGGGTAGCCGGGAGTGGAGCGAATGTGCTCGATACTCGACATCCACGCGGCGTGGTCCGCCGAATTGTGCTGCGGTCCCAGCGGTTCCAGGCGGAACTGTTCCGTCACGAGTGCGGTCGGAGGGACGAAACCTGCCGGCACGAACACTTCCGAGGTCATGGCCAGGACCGTAGTGGCCGTCCGGACTTCTCGCATCTGAGTTTCCCGACGGGGTTCCGCGGCTTTCGCGCCCCGGGTGTCGCGAAAGCCACTTTCGGGACATCAGGCGTCGCGAAAGTGGCTTTCGCGACGCTCCGGCCGCGCGGGCACCCGCGGGGTCGGCCCAACCCCACCGCGCGGCACGTCCGGCGCGGCTATGGGGGACCCCCCGACGCTCCGGCCGCGCGGGCACCCGCGGGGACGCCACCGCCCGATTTCCTTGTCCACAAAGGACTCCAGCCGGGTAACGGTGTCCATTTTGAGTACTTTGTGCGGGGGTCGTGAGTGGCAATGAACGTTCTAACGTCATTGCCACTCACGACCTCCCTTGAAAACCGCGCATTTAGCCATCAATCGGACATTTCATCGCTCGAAAGTGTCCCGTGTGGATGCTGGAAAGGTGAGGACTTTAGGGCGTCGCCTAGGCGGCCACGAACGTTCCGGTCCTGGAGTGGCACGCGCCCGTGCTCCCACGTTGCGGCCGTCCTCGGGCCGCTGCGGCTTTCGCGGGAGGCCGCGCGGTTGACGACGCGATGGTGTCGCGTTTAGAGTGAACTTCTGTTCATTCAACGACCTGAGGAGGGGCACGGTTGCCGAGGACCGGGGCGCAGTACGAGGCCATGCGGGCCGACACTCGGCGCCGGATCGAGATCGCGGCGGTCAGGCTCTTCGCGCGGCAGGGTTTCGCGGCCACCAATGTTCGCGACATCGCGCGGGAGGCGGGGATCAGTACCGGGTTGATGTACCGGCACTATCGGACCAAGGACGATCTGTTCGGTGACCTGGTCGCTCAGGCGGCGGACGGTCTCGGCGCCCTTGCCCGGCGGTTTCGGAGCGACCTGCCGCCGGCGGTGCTGATCGGGGAGTTCACCCGCGAATACGTGCACGATGTCCTGGCCGGTGGCGGGTTCGTCGAGTTTCTCTTGATCATGAACCAGTCGTTCACCATGACGAATCCGCCCGCGCAGGTGCGCACGCTCAAGACGCGGCACACCACGATGATGCGCGGCCTCGTCGAGCTGATCGAGAGAGGACAACGGCTCGGCCAGTTCAACCCGGGGGACGCCGCGGAACTGGCGAGTTGTTACTTCGCCGCGCTCGGCGGGATGGCGATGATGAATTTCACGCTCGGGGAGGCGTTCGTGGCGCCCGGCCCCGAGCTGTTGACGAGCTTCTTGCTCAAGGAGGTTACCGATGCTGGAGGTCCGGCGAGCCGATGAACTCGGCGAGAGCGCGAGGGCCGGGATCTGCGCGGTCTTCGTCGACGGTTTCGGCGAGTACTTCGGCTACTTCGCGAAGGACCGGGCGACGATGGTGGACGCGTTCGCGCACATGCTGGTTCTCGACCTGTTCTACGTCGCCACGATCGACGGGCGGCCGGCGGGCATAGCCGCTTGCACGGACGGGCGGCAGTTGTCGGTCCGGCACGACCGGACGGTACTGCGGCAACGGCTGGGATTCGTCAAGGGGACGGTCGCCGACCTCGTGTTCCGGCGCGAGTTCCAGAAGCCGTGGGCGACGACCACGGACGGGGTGGCGTCCGTCGAGTTCGTCGCGACCGCCGCGGAATACCGGGGCAGAGGCGTCGCGACCGCCGTGCTGAACCACCTGCTCGCGCTGCCGCAGTACCGCGAGTATGTGCTGGAGGACGTCGCCGACACGAACGCGTCCGCGATCGCGCTCTACGAAAAGCTCGGCTTCCGCGAATGCGAGCGGAAGAAGGTGCGACACACCAAGAAGACCGGCATCAACTACTACGTGTCGCTGAAACTCGTTCAGGAGTAGGCCGTCTCAATGGCCTCACGGTCGTCGGCCGCGGAATGCCGCGTGCAGCAGGCCGAGTGCCGCGAAGCAGACGGAAATCAGCAGGGCGGGCCAGTGAAAGCCGGGAGACCAGCTCCAGGATGGTGTGATCCAGCGGGTGAGTTCGCCGAGGATCGGCGAGCCGGGCGCGAAGGCCACCGCGGGTGGGGCCTGGAGCCACGACGAAAGGTCAAGGCGACTTCGCAGAAGCGGGGTCGACCAGCTGGTGAACAGGGCGGTCGTGAGGGTCATGCCCGCTACGGCGACGGCGGTACCGAACGCGGGGGAGCGAATCCCGGCCCAGGCCCGCGCGGTCAGGCCCATGCAGGCCGCGGAGGCCCAGCAGCCGAGGACGAGTACCCCGTCCCAGAGCAGTTCCCAGTGCCAGTCCACCGGCGTCGGGAACAGCGCGAGGTCGGACCGTGCCGGGGTGAGCCAGGTGCCAAGGACGAGACCTCCGGCGAAAGCGAGGCCCAGCAACGTTTCCCGCCGCGGTAGGGCGCCGTGACGGCCGGACCACACGGTGCGCCATACCGCGGATGCGAGGACCAGGCCGGACAGCATGGCGATCAGCGCGAGATGCCAGCCTGCCCTCGTCGCGTCGGCGCCGAACTTCGGCAGGAGGGTGACCTGCTGCAGCGCGCTCGGCCAGGCCAGCCCGACGGCCACGCCGAGCGCGAGCAGGTCACGGTGGTCGGAGAACCACGGTGGTGCTCCGCTCGCGACCGCGGCCCGGCGCTGGGCCGGGCTGGGGTGCAGCCGGAACAGCCGGTCGAGCGGGCGTCGGTGGGCACCGGTGTCGTCTTCGAGCGCTCGCGTCAATCCCGCGGAACTCGCCGACCAGCCGAGCGCGCGGAGGTCCGCGAAGTGCTCGCGTGCCCGCAACACGCTGCTTCGCAGCAAGGACACCATTACCGCGAGCAGGACGAGTTGCAGCGCGGTGAGCCACGGTTCGTGTACCACGACCAGATCCGCGAACAGGAACAGGAGCCCGGCCGGTATCAGCACCCCGAAGAGGAACGATCGCCAGATCGCCTGCGTGACGGCGGTGAGGTCGATGTCGCGATTGCGGACATGGGCCAGCTCGTGCAGCACGATCGCGCGGAACGCGTCCGGATCCTCGCGTGCCAGTGCGATCAGGCCTCGATTGAGTACGACGTAGCGACGCCCCGGATATCCGAAAGCGGTCCCGCCTGCCTGGGGATCGAGCGGATCCAGCAGAAAACGGACGCGCACGCCCGCCACGGCCCGCGACTCTCGCAGCAGGCGGTCCAGCTCGGGATCGGCGGCACGCAGGCGGACGAGCCCGCGTAACCGGATCCGTGCCACTGGACCGAGAACGACCTGCAGCACCGTCAGCAAGGCCAGGACGGTCAAGAAGAACAGCGGCGGGGACAACGGCAGGGGATTCGGCGCTGTCGTGCATTCGGGATGCTGGTTCAGCACCTGAGAGGCCTGGAGGGCGATGTCGCTCGTAAGGCGATCGGACTGCGTGAGTGTGCGGAAGTACCGGGTCCACACCTGGACGCAGCCCGGTGGCCCTTCGAAGGGGTCCAGCCGGCGGCGATCCTGGACGAACTCCTCTCCGAGCCTGGTGGTGACCGGGACGACGCAGGCGATCAGCAGGACGACGCGCGGGTTGAGACCGGTCGGCGGGCCGAACTCCCGCTCATTCCCCGGCATCGGGCAGGCTCAGGCGCCCCACGATCGCGTCGGCCATGATCTCCGCCTTCGCTGGAGGCATTTTGAAGGCCAGCGCCTGCTCGTAGGCCCGTTGCCGGACCGTGGCGAGTTGTTCCGGGGTCAACCGGGGAACCGCGACCGGCGCGGCCTCTTGACGGTCCGACGGCTGAAAACGCGCGAGCAGCCGTTTGACCCAGGCTCGGATGGTCGAGGACGATTCTTCCCGGAGCGCGGATTTGATCTCCGCGCCGAGGAAGATCAGCACGGACTGCGCCGCGCCCAGTGCGGCGATACTCACCACCGGGACCCAGACGTCCACTCCGAAGGTCAGCGGCCCGTCCGCTTTCCCTTCCCTGGTCAGGTGTTCGGGTCCGACCGGGCGACGCAGGAACGCGGCGCTCGTGTCGTCGAACAACGCGAGTTCATCCGGCGCGGTGGCGTCCACCGCGGCACGAGCGAGTTCGACGACGAGATCTTGTTCCGCGGTACGGTTCCCCACTCAGGCCTCCAGATCGGCCAACCGACGAGCCCGCCATTTTACACGCCGCGGCCGCACCGGTTTCGCAGATCGGTTACGGCCGGCCTGGTGATCGCGGGTCGGCGCGGGTGTCCTTGTCGGCGGGGAAGGCGGTGTTGGTGAGTTCCTCGGAGATCCGCCAGATGCGGGCGGCGTCGTCCTCGCCGCGAAGCCGCGAGTAGACGGCCTGTTCGGCGGGTGCGCCCGCCAGGTGCCCGAGTCCGCTGGGGCCGTACAGGCGGCTGCCGCGTGCCTCGGGCGAGATGGCGGCCATCAGGGCGGGGAGCAGTGCGGTCTCGACCGTCCCGAGGAGGATCCCGCGACCGGCGAGGGCGCGGATGACGCGGACACCGACGGTGTCCCGTGCCCGGCCGACCTCGGGGCGAGCGGCCAGGAGATTGGTGGCGGCGACACCGGGGTGGGCGAGGTTGCTGGTGATTCCCCAGCCTCCGGCCTGGCTGCGCCGGTCGAGTTCGAGTCCGAAGAGGCCGAAGGCGATCTTGGACTGGCTGTAGGCGTGGCGGCCGTTGTAGGACCTTTCCCAGTTCAGGTCGTCCCAATTGATGGAGTGCTGGTTCGCGGCGACGCTGATCTGCGAGGTCACCCGCGCGCGTCCCGCGCGCAGCAAAGGCAGCAGGTGGGCGACGAGGGCGAAATGCCCCAGATGGTTGCTGCCGAATTGCAGCTCGAATCCCTCGGTGGTGGTCTGCCGTTCCGGTGGGGTCATCACGCCGGCGTTGGTGACCAGGAGGTGGATCGGCCGGTTCTCCTCGCGCAGCGTGTCGCCCAGTGCGGCGACGGAGCCCAGCGACGACAGGTCGAGGTCCCGCAGGGAGATCTTCGCCTCCGGATGCCGCTGTTTGATCTTCGCGATGGCGGCTTTACCCTTTCGGGGATTGCGGACGGGCATGACGACTTCGGCACCGGCGGCGGCGAGGCGGGTCGTCAGCCCAAGGCCGACCCCGTCGCTGGCGCCGGTGACCACGGCGAGCTTCCCGGACAGATCGGGAACGGTGATGTCCGGTCGAGTGCGTGCCATGTGCTGCTCCTCGTTCGGGGCTGTCGATGTGCTCCCTCACAGGCTGCGCGGGATCGACGGCGGCAACCACGGCCTGTCGATCCCAGGCAAAGGTCCGGCGGCGAAGGCAGACTGAACCGGCACCGGGACCAGGGAGGAAGCAGCCGTGATCGATCGACCCGGGCTCGCCGGGTTCCTGCGCCGTCGCCGCGAGTCACTTCACCCCGAGGACGTCGGGCTGCCGCGCGGGCGGCGGCGCAGAACCGCCGGCCTGCGCCGCGAAGAGGTCGCCATGCTCTGCCATATTTCCACCGACTACTACAGCCGGCTGGAGCGAGAGCGCGGCCCTCGCCCGTCCGAGCAGATGATCGCCTCGATCGCGCAGGGCCTGCACCTGTCACTCGACGAACGAGACCACCTTTTCCGCCTCGCCGGGCACAATCCGCCCGTGAGAGGCACGACCAGCGAACACGTCAGCCCGGGTCTGCTCCGGATCTTCGACCGGCTCACCGACACCCCCGCCGAGATCGTCACCGAGCTGGGCGAGACGCTCCGGCAGACCCCGCTCGGTGTCGCGCTGACCGGCGACACCACCCGGTACACCGGCCCGTCCCGCAGCATCGGCTACCGGTGGTTCACCGACGAGGCCGTCCGGTCCCTCTATCACCCCGACGACCACGAACTGCACAGCCGCGTCTTCGTCGCGGGGCTCCGCAAGATGGTCACCCTCCGCGGACCCGGCTCACGGGCCGCGCGCCTCCTGGATCTCCTGCTCGACCGGAGCGAGGAATTCCGCACCGTGTGGAACGACCACGAGATCGGCGTCCACTACAACGGCGTCAAACGCTTTGTGCACCCCGAGATCGGTGCGCTGGAACTGACCTGTCAGACCCTTCTCGATCCCGACCAGTCCCACATGCTCCTCGTCTACACCGCGGTCCCCGGCAGCGAAAGCCACGAGAAACTGCGGCTTCTCGCCGTCATCGGAGCCGGGCACGGCGTCTCGTAGGAGGTGAGCGATTCGGGACAGCACGCGGGATGGTGCCCACGCGAATCGAACGTGGCCTTGGTACCTGTGGGCTTTATGCTGGGCCCGATGTGGTTCCGCCGTCGAGTACGAGGTCCCGATGCGGTTGGTACTGGCGATGCTCCTCGTCCCCGTGTCCGTGGCGCTCGTCCCGCTCGGCGTCGTGTTCGTGCTGATCGGTGCCGCCGAGCAGCGGCACGCCGAGAACGCCTACGTGGTCGGGTTCGTCCCCGGTGCCGGCTGCGATGACGATCATGAGCTGTACCTCAGCGTCAAGGACGGCGAGCACATGGATTGCGTGCCGGCGGGAGGATTCGCCTCCGGCCGGGTGCACCTTCCCGGCTTCACCGATGCGCAGAACGACCAGGTGGACACGCTGGCCGAAGAGCTCGGCGGTGATGGGTTGTCAGCACCGGACCAGCGCGAAATCCAGAGCCTTGTGGACCGCCTTGCGCCGACCGTGCCACCGGACCGAAGGCTGTACCACGACCAAGCGTTGTGGGGCACCGGCCGCATCCGGCTGGGCGCGGGCATGATCGTCATCGGCGTTCTCGGGGTGCCCGGAGGCTACTGGCTGGGGCGATCCTGGGCGCTGGCCAACCCCACGAAACGGCGAGAGCGACCGGACGGTGAGCCCGTCGGATAGCCGGGTCGCTTCACTCGCGGGCCCGCGAATCAAGCTGTCTCGCGCAGAAGCGTGGCGAGTTCTGCGGGGGTCGTGACCATGCAGTCGTGGCCGGTCCGCAGTGCCCGGATCCGCTCACCCGCGGGGACCGGCCGCCGGGTGATGCCCTCCGGGCCGCCCGCGACGCAGTGGATGTGTGTGCGCGGGATCGTGCGCGCGGCCGGGTTGTCCAACCGGACGGGCTCCGTGAGACATCGGACCGGTTGGTCCGACAGCATCTCGCGCAACCAGGCGATGTCGCCGGGATCGGTGACCCCGAACAAGCCCAGCGGCGGCGGTTGCTCCGGCATCGGCGGAACCCGCCAGCCGTCCACGGCGAGGTCGACGAGCTGCTTGGTGACCGGAAGGACATCGACCGCGGTTTCGCCGTCCTCGGGCACCATCGCGTCGAGGAACACCAGATGCGCGATCCGCTCCGGGAGCCGGTCGGCGGCTCCCGAGATGACCATCCCGGCGTAGCTGTGCCCGACGAGCACGACGTCGTCGAGACGCTCGTGTTCGATCAGGCCGGTGACGTCGTCGATGTGGGTGTGCAGGCCGACTTCGGGGCCCAGCAGGGGTGCCTTGTCGCCGTAGCCCGTCAGGGACGGCGCGAACACCCGGTGGCCGTCCGACTCGAGCAGCGGCGTCACCCGGTCCCAGACCTGTCCGCTGTGCCAGGCGCCGTGTATCAGCAGGAATGTGGCCATGCGCGTGTGGTTCCTCCTCGTGCCTCGGTACCCTTTGGTAACCGGAAGCATCATGATCCCCACGACGCGCACCGGGCAATACGGCACTTCCGGGTGCCCCGGTTCTCTGGAGGTAACCATGCAGGACCCGTGCCAGGCCCGCGAAGTGCTCGGGATCGTCGGGGACAAGTGGGCGCTGCTGATCGTGCGCGTGCTCAAGGACGGGCCGCGACGCTTCACCGAACTCAAACGTGCTGTCGACGGCATCAGCCAGCGCATGCTCACCGTGACGTTGCGCGACCTCGAACGCGACGGGATCCTGACGCGCACGGTGCACAACGTCATGCCGCCACACGTCAGCTACGAGCTGACGACGATGGGGCGGACCCTGTGCGAGGCCACCGCGCCGTTGCTCGATTGGAGCATCACGCATCTGCCGCGGATCGACGCCGCCCGCGCGGCATACGACAACCGCTGACGTGGGCGGGCCTTCAGGAATGCGGATCGGCGAGCTGTCCAAGCGCACGGGCGTGAGCCCGCGTTCACTGCGGTATTACGAAGAGCAGGGCCTGCTGACCAGTACACGCTCCGAGGCGGGGCAGCGGCACTATTCCGATACCGCGGTCCAGCGTGTATCGCTCATCAGGCAGCTGTTCGACGCGGGTATGTCCAGCCGGGTGATCGCGACCGTGCTGCCGTGTGTGGACGTCCCGGATGACCTGGGCGTCGCCGAGGAGACCTTCACGGCGATGACGCGCGAGCGCGACCGGATCGACGCCGAGGTCGCGCACCTGCTCGAGACCCGGGACGCGCTCGACGTGCTGATCAAGGCCAACAGCCGGCACCGGGCGAAGCTGTCCCGTACCTCGCGGCTGTGACCCGCACTTCAGCCGCTTGCCCCTTACACCGGTGTCAGCGGTGAGGATGGCGACAGCGCCCGGAAACACCGGGACGGTCATCCAGGAGGCGGCGGAAAATGGGACAGGCGTGGGGTTTCGGCAAGTATGGCGGGCCCGAGGTGCAGGAGTTCTTCGATCGTCCCGATCCCGTCCCCGGTCGCGGCGAGGTGCTGATCCGGGTCACCGTGGCCGGCGTGAATCCCCTCGACCACCTTGTGCGCTCGGGCCTGGTCGACGGACTCGACGGCGGGCGCCCGTTTCCCCGTGTGCTGGGCGTGGAAGCAGCGGGATTCGTTCTCGCCCTGGGTGAGGATGTCGACGGGCTCGAGATGGGTGACGCGGTCTTCGGTTTCGCACTCACCGGTGGCGGCACCTACGCCGAGACGACGGTGCTGTCCGCGCCGAACACCGCGCGTATCCCGGCGGGCTTGCCCGCGACCGTGGCGGCGACGCTGCCGGTGGCCGGGACGACCGCGGTGGACGTCCTCGATCAGCTCGGCCTCCCGGACGGCGCCACGGTCCTGGTCAACGGGGTCGGAGGCGGCGTCGGCCTCGCCGTCGCCCGGCTGGCCGCCGCGCGCGGACTGCGGGTGATCGGCACCGGGAGTACCGCCAAGCGGGAGCACGCCGAAGCCATCGGGGCGCGGTTCATCGACTACACCGCGGAGGACGTCGCCGCCGCCGCACGCGAGCTCGTTCCGGACGGCTTCGACGGGATCGTCGACCTGGTCGGAGGCGTCTCGCTGCGGACGGTCGCTCCGCTGGCGCGGGATTCCCGCGACGTCATCGCCGTGGGTGACATGTCCGTCCCCGATCTCGGTGGGCGTTTCGTCGAGCGCCGCCTCGACCGTGAGAATCTGGAGCGGTCCGCCCTGCTGGCCCTCGACGGCGTCCTCGCCCCCGTGATCACCGCGGTCCACCCGCTCTCCGACGCCCCGGCCGCCCTCGCCACCGTCGAGAACGGCCACACGCCGGGAAAAGTCGTCATCAAGGTGGCATGAGAAGTGGCAGGGGTAAATGCCAGGTACCTCGTGGCTCGCGGCCGCTGGTGATCCCGGGTCCGGTCCGGCCTGAGGGTTCTGGAGGTGGTGTCGCGAAAGCCACTTTCGGGGCGCCCCCAGTGTCGGAACACGGGGGGGGGCCCCCGGCGCCCCCGCCGGGCCCCCCCCCCACCCCCCCCCGGTTTGGGAACCCCCCCACCACGGGCGGGTGTGCCGCGGGGCGGCGCGGGGCGTTGGGGTTGTGGGTGTGGGTCCACAAAACCCACTTGCGCCCAAAACTTTTTTCAACTTGGGGCCTCCCCCGACACGGTCGCCAGGGCCGGCCCGCCCACGAACACGACACGTTTGCCTTACCCCTCAACAGTCGGCCTACTTGAGCTTGCGCCGCAGTATCTTCCCCGCGGCCGACCGCGGGATCTCGGCCACGAACTCGACGGCGCGTACTTTCTTGTACGGCGCCACCCGGCCTGCCACCCAGGCCATCACCTCGTCCGCGCTCAGCGGTCCGGCCGGGACGACGAAGGCCTTCGGCGCCTCGCCGCCTTCCGCGTGGGGCATGCCGACGACCGCCGCGTCCAGTACCCCTGGATGGGTGAGCAGCACGGATTCGAGTTCGGCGGGGGCGACTTGATACCCCTTGTACTTGATCAGTTCCTTGAGCCGGTCCACCACCCAGAAGACGCCGGACTCGTCCCGCCGGACGATGTCCCCGGTCCGCAGCCAGCCGTCTTCGACCAGGGTGTCCGCGGTCGCGGCGGGGTTGTCCAGATAGCCCGCCATCACCTGCGGGCCGCGGATCCACAGTTCGCCGGCCGGAGCGTCTTCGCCGGTGGCGGGGTCGACCAGGCGTGCCTCGGTGGACGGCAGCAGCCGTCCGATCGAACCGGGCGGGCTGCTCGCGAACTCCGCGTCCGACACCGCGTGCGTGCCGGGGCTCGCCTCGGTCATGCCGTAACCCTGCCGGATCAGGCAGCCGAGCCTGCGCTCCGCCCTCTCGGTCACCTCGACGTCCAGTGGCGCCGCGCCGCAGATCGCCAGCCGCAGCGAGGAAAGGTCGTATCCGGCGCACTCGTCCGAAGTGGACAGACCGAGCACCATCGGTGGCGCGAGGAACGCCCGCGTCACCCGGTGCTCCTGCACCATGCGCAGGAAGCCGTCGAGGCTGTAGCGCGGCGCCGTCACCAACGTCGCACCGGCCAGCAACGCCGAGTTCATGATGATGGTGAAGCCATAGGCGTGGAAGAACGGCAGCACCCCGGCCACGACGTCGTCCTCGGTGACCCGCCAGCCCGCCGCGGTCTGCGCGAGGTTCGCCACCAGATTCCGGTGGGTCAGCCGCACACCCTTCGCCAGCCCGGTGGTGCCGCTGGAGAACGGCAGCGCCGCGATCGCCGAGGCCGGATCGAGGTCGGGCCGGGTCGCGCCGGAAGCGGTCAGTTCGCCGAACGGCCGGAAACCGTCCGCCTCGCCGAGCACGAACCGATGCCCGACGCCCGCCGCGTCGGCGGCCTCGGTGGCCTTCGGTGCCGCCTCCTCGGAGGTGATCACCGCCACCGCTCCCGCCGCCGTGAGCTGCTTCGCCAGCTCGTCGGCGGTCTGCATCGGATTCATCGGGGTCACCGTGGCCCCCGCGGTCAGCACCGCGTGCACCGCGAGCGGGTACCGCGGCTGATTGTGGCTCAGCACCGCCACCACCTGCCCCGGCCGTACCCCGAGCGCGGCCAGCGCGCCGGAGGCGGCGGCCACCCCGTCCGCCAGTTCCCGGTAGGTGAGCCGCTCACCCGAGACGGCGTCGATCAATGCCGCCTTGTCGCCGAGCCCGGACGCCCGCGCGAGCACGTACCGGTCGACCGTGACGTCCGGGATCTCGACATCGGGCTCGTTGCTGCGATAGATCACCACCACGACTCCCAGGATTCAGCGATAGAAGCGGAACACCGGCTGTGCCACGCACGCCGGCTTGCCGGCGCCGCGGATCTCGATCACCACGTCGGCGGTGAGCTGGAGGCCGCCACCGCCCACTTCCTCCACCTTCGCCAGCGAACCGGTCAGGCGGATCGCCGACCCCGCGGGCACCGGCGCCGGGAAACGCACCTTGTTCAGGCCGTAGTTGACCTTCGTGGTCGCGTCCGGCACGTCGAGCGCCTCTGTCCATAGTGGAATGAGCAGGGACAGGGTGAGGTAACCGTGTGCGATGGTGCCGCCGAACGGGCCGTCCTTGGCGCGTTCCGGGTCGACGTGGATCCACTGGTGGTCGTCGGTGGCGTCGGCGAACCGGTCGATGCGGTCCTGCGGGATCTCCACCCAGCCGGTGGGGCCGAGGGAGGTGCCCGCGTGGCCCGGCAGGTCGTCGAACTTGATGGTGGTCATCGGGTCTCCCGCAATCCGAGCGCCTTGACGGCGTTCTCCTTGAGAATCTTGGGTCGAACGTGGTCCTTGATCTCCAGCCGGGCGAAATCGGCCAGCCACCGGTCCGGGGTGATCAGCGGGAAATCCGAGCCGAACAGCACCTTGTCCTGCAGCAACGTGTTCGCGTACCGGACGAGCTGGGGCGGGAAGTACTTCGGTGACCAGCCGGAGAGATCGATGTACACCTTCGGTTTGTGGGTGGCCACCGCGAGCGCCTCGTCCTGCCACGGGAACGACGGATGGGCCATGATGATGGTCAGGTCCGGGAAGTCGACGGCGACGTCGTCGAGCAGCATCGGATTCGACAGGGAAAGCCGGATCCCGCCGCCGCCCGGCAGTCCCGCGCCGATCCCGGTCTGCCCGGTGTGGAACAACGCCGGGACCCCGAGTTCCTGGGCCACTTCCAGCAGGGGGTAGGCACTGTGGTCGTTCGGTGCGAAATCCTGCAGTGACGGATGGAACTTGATACCGCGCATCCCGTGGTCCTCGACCAGGGCACGGAACCGGCGGGCCCCGGCCTTCCCCTTGGCCGGGTCGACGCTGGCGAACGGGATCAGCGCGTCCGGGTGCTCGGCCGCCGCCTCCGCGATGTCCTCATTGGACAGAGTCGGATGCCCGGTCGATGCCTCGATGTCCACGGTGAACACCACCGCGGCCATCCTGCGTTCCCGGTAGTGGGCCGCGATCTCGGCCAGGCCCGGAGTCCGGTGGTCGGCGCCGAAGTACTTCGCCGACGCCTCCACAAGGTCGTCCGGCAGCGAGCGGTGCCCGTGCCCGTCGATCTCCACATGGGCGTGGACGTCGATGGCGGTCAGTTCGTCGACGTTCATCACCGCGATCCCGTTCCCTCGGCGGGCGGCTCGGGCAGGTGCTCCCCGACGCTCTCCTCGTGCGGCGCGAACACCGTCTGCCACGCTTCGGCGATCGCGTCGGCGCCCCACCCGCCATCGGCGTAGGCGGCGACGGTCTGGACCGGGTGGCTCCACAGGCTCAGCCGGTCGCCCCCGACGCCGATCGCCTGCCCGGTGATCGACGCCGACGCGTCCGACGCGAGGAACGCGGCCAGCCCGGCGGCGTCCGCGGGCGCGCCGAAGCCCAGTGCCCGCCGCGCGAACGGCGGCATCGGCTCACCGGCGCGCAGCGCGTCGACATACGGCTTGAGGGCGGGGATCGTCTCGGTCATCGCGGTGGCGGCGACCGGGATCAGCGCGTTCACCGTCACGTTCGCCCGCTTCAGCTCCATCGCCCAGGTCCGCACGAACCCGACGACGCCCGCTTTGGCCGCCGAATAGTTGGTCTGCCCGAAGTTGCCGCGCTGCCCGGCGGGGGAGCCGACGACGATGATCCGCCCGCCGTCACCCTGTTCCCGAAAGCGCACCGCGGCCGCCCGCGCGCAGGTGAAGGTGCCGCGCAGGTGCACGTCGACGACGGTGTCGAAGTCGTCGTCGGTCATCTTCCACAGCACCTTGTCGCGCAGCACGCCCGCGTTGGTGACCAGCACGTCGAGCCGGCCGAAGTCCGACACGGCGCATTCCACCAGGGCGTCGGCCACCTTCGCCGGGCCGACGGCGCCGACCTCGGCCACCGCCCTCCCGCCCGCCGCGGTGATCTCGCCGACCGCGGCCGAGGCCGCGTCCGGGTCCACATCGTTGACCACGACGCTCGCCCCGGCGGCGGCGAGTTCCTTCGCGTACGCGAGGCCCAGACCGCCCCCGCTGCCGGTGACGATCGCGACCTTCCCGGTCAAGTCCATCAGACGACGCCCTCCTCGTGGTGGTTCCGACCGCATGGATTGTTATCCACAATGATTGTGAAAGTCAACGATAGTTCTTGGCCATTAAGATGGCGTCGAGACGATCGGCACAGGCGAAACCCGGGAGGCGTCATCAGTCAGGAACCAGCCGTGGTGACCGGTGACGTGCTGCCGCCCTCACTGGCCGCCGGCGCCGGATACCTGCTCGCCCGCGCGGGCGGGCGGGCGATCAGCGAACTCAACGGCGCGCTGCAGGACCACGGTTTGCGCAGCAGGCACTACACCGTGCTGGTCGTCGCGGCCGAGGACGGCAACCGGTCCCAGCGCGACATCGGCGAACTGCTCGGCATCGACCCGAGCGCCGTGGTGTCCATCGTGGACGACCTGGCGAGGTCCGGGCTCGTCCGCCGTGAACCCCACCCCGCCGACCGGCGCAGCCGTCGCATCGTGGCCACCGAGGCGGGCCATACCCGGCTCGCCGAACTGCGTTCGCTGGCGAAGGCGATCGACGAGGAACTGCTCGGCAACCTCAACGCGGCGGAACGGCGCACCCTGCTCGACCTGCTGCGCCGGGTCGCCCACGACTGAAATCCCCGCGCCGGCGAAGCGACGTGTCGGTAGCGTTGGCGGCATGCGCGCGTTCAGCCAGGTCGACGTGTTCACCGACGAGTTCTTGACCGGTAACCCCGTCGCCGTCGTCCATGACGCCGACGGCCTCACCACCGGGCAGATGGCGGCGTTCGCCCGCTGGACGAACCTGAGCGAGACCACGTTCCTGCTCTCGCCGACCGACCCGGCCGCCGACTACCGGCTGCGGATCTTCACCACCAGCCGCGAGTTGCCTTTCGCGGGCCATCCGACGCTTGGGTCCGCTCGTGCGTGGCTGGAGCGTGGCGGTATCCCGAAAACGGCGGGCCGTCTGGTGCAGGAGTGCGGCGCCGGTCCGGTCGCGGTGCGGCGTGACGGGGAACTGCTCGCCTTCGCGGCCCCGCCGTTGCGCCGAAGTGGTCCAGTACCGGCATCGGCGGTGGGCATCCTGGCCGCTGCGTTGCGGATCGAACCCGGCGACATCGTGGCCGCGCGGTGGGCCGAGAACGGACCGGCTTGGGTCGCGGTGCGACTTGCCTCGGCCGAAGCGGTCTTGGCACTCGAACCCGACCCGACCGCGTTCGGTGAGTATCCGGACGTCGGTGTGTTCGGCCCGCATCCGCCGGGCGGCGAGGCGGATTTCGAGGTGCGGGCGTTCGTCGACGAGGACGGCACGTTCGTGGAGGACCCTGTGACCGGCAGCCTGAACGCCGCGATCGCACAGTGGCTCATCCCCGCCGCCGCGGCCCCGGCTACGTATATCGCGGCTCAGGGCACGAAGCTGCGCCGCCGCGGGCGGGTGCGGATCGAGCGGTCCGACGGCGAGATCTGGGTCGGTGGCGACACGGTCGTGGGTATCACCGGCCACGTCGCACTCTGAACTCGCCGAGGGTGCTTCGCGGATCCCTGCCAGTCGCGCTCAGTTCGGCTGTCGCAGGGTCGGCAACGTGGCATGCTGCGAAAGCCACTTTCGCAACGTTGAAGGTTGTGAAAGTGGCTTTCGCAACGTCGGTCGGGGAGCGATCGTGTGGCGGGAGGTCGACAAAGCGTCCTTTGTGGACATTCGAGGGAGGCGACAGGACGCCGCCTAGCCGCCCGAAGTCCGCGGGGTCACCTACGTCTCCGATGCTTCCTTAACCGGCCGCTCCATCATGGCCGGAGCCAGGGCCCGGTCATCGCGGCGAGAAGGCTGTGCTGCGGATCGTCGGCGCCCAGTTCCCACATCATCATGCCCGCCAGGCGCTGGCGTTTCGCGAACAGCGAGCGGTCCTGGATGGACCGTGGGTTCTCGTAGCTCACCCAGATCTTCTTCTCCGGGTTCCAGAGGTACGGCGAGCGCACGATCGGGTCCCAGCCCTTGCGGAATCCGGGGTCGCCGGCCCACTCCGGGCCCATGAGGACCTTGTAGTCGAGGAACTGCATGGCCGTGTACGGCTGGTAGAGGCCGTCGTTGGCGGTCGAGGTGACGGTGAACGCCCGGCCGTAGAAGGGAACGCCGAGGACGATCTTCTCGCGCGGGACACCGTGGTCGGTCATGTACTTGAGCGCGCCGACGTTGTTGTTGTACTCGTCGTTCGGATCACCGGGCCGTTTGACCAGCGGGTCGTTGAAGCAGGAGAACTTCGAGTACCCCGTGCAGAAGTCGTAGGTCATCAGGTTGAAGATGTCGACGAGTCTGCCGACTTCACGCAGGTCGAAACTGTTGGACGCGTCGTAGGGCGCGCCCCCGGTTCCGGTGCCGTCGTCCTGGACGCGGCCGGCGGGGATGTCCGCGGACAGTTTCATGGCGCGGCCGGGTCTGCCGTGTTCGCGGGCATAGCGCTGCAATTGTGCCCGGAATTCCTTGAGCAGCAAGGTGAAGTTCGCGCGGTCGGCCGGCGAGTTGCCGATACTGGGCAGCCCTCCGGAGACCGGGAACTCCCAGTCGACGTCGAATCCGTCGACCAGCCCGACAGGGAACGCGCTCAACCAGTTGTCCACACAGGACTTGACGAAGGCGCGCCGGGATTCCCCGGTCGCGGCGCCCGCACCGAAACCCGGTGCGGCCCAGCCACCGATGGAGATCAGCACGGTCAGGTCGGGGTGGCCGCGTTTCACCGCCGCGAGGCTTTCGATGTCCTTGCGCTGCTTCGCGTCCGGGATGCTGCACCGGCCGCCCGCCGGTGAGGCGAACCAGTAGCTGATGGTGTTCAGCATTTCCCATGGCACCTGATCGGCGGGCGGCGTACCACCCCAGAACGCCTCCAGTACCGGCCGGTCCGGTGGCGGGGCGGCCTCGATCTCCGGTGCCCCGGAAGCGGGCGAGGCGGGGAGCAGTGCCAGGACCGCGGCGAGGCACAGCCCCAGCCGCAAGGCCAGATTCTTCGGTCGCATGGAAGATCCTTTCTATCGGGGATGGGTACGAGTGGTGGTGGCGACCAGGCCCGCCCGCGCGGCGGCGACGCCCGCCTGGAACCGGCTCTCCGCGGCGAGTTCCTGCATCATCGCCGAAATATGCCTGCGCAACGTCCGTTCGGACAGACCGACCCGGCGCGCGATCACCTCGTCCTTGAGGCCGGCGGCGAGCAGGTCCAGCACCCTGGACTTGACCACGTCGAGGGTGCCGGCGTAGCCCGCCCGTCCGGGATCGAAGTCGGTGCCGGATTCCCAGCCCCGGTCGTGCGTCCCGGCGAGGAACCGCGCGATCACCGGCCCGTGCACCATCGCGACGGCCTGGTCGCCTTCGAGCCCGGCCCGGAGGAACGCGACCTCGCGGTCGAAGACGGCGAACCGGTCGAAGATCTCGTCCGAGGTCCGCACCCGGCCGCCGAGGGAGGCGACGTTGCACAGGAACGACCGGGTCGCCGCGTCCGCGCGGGCCGCGTGCGGATACAGCACCCGCACGCGGATCCCGCGCCGCAGCGCGTCCAGCACGAGCGGCCGCAGATGCCGCGCTTCGGGCGGCTCGTGCGCCACGCAAGACTGCATCATCAGCACTTCGGACTTGCAGCCGTTCGCCGTTTCGGCGAGCCGCAACTCGGTTTCGCGCGGATCGCGCGAGACCTGGATCGGCGAGTGGCGCGGGTTCGCCCGTTCCGCGCGGCCGAAGGCGTCGGCGAACGAACGCAGTTGCCGCCGCCGGGCCTGCAGCAGGCTGCGCTGGTCGTGGATCGCCCGTTCCAGCGGCAGCAGCAGTTCGGTCCGCGCGCTGTCGGGATCGACCGCGACGACCTCGCCGTTCCGGGTCTCCCGGATCAGCCGCAGCCGTCGCAGGAGACCGAACGCGCGGTCCACCTCGGCCGCCGGGACACCGAGCCGGGCCGCGATCTCCGCGGGCCCGTCGCCGTCGAGGATCCGTTCGTAGACCTCGACGGCGAACTCATCGGCTTCGATCCGGTCACTGAGCACTTCGCAGATCCCTGATCGAGCGGACCGCGAGCAGCAGCCCGGTACAGACGAGCCCGAGCAGGGTCGCGAGGATCATCAGTGGCCGCGCGCCGAACAGGCTCGCCATCGGTCCGGCGAGCGACCTGCCCAGCACCAACGCGAGCAGCGACCCCGAGACGTCGTAGGCGTAGACCCGGTTCAGGAGTTCCGCGGGTATCTGGGTCTGGACCGTGGTGGCCCACAGGACACCCCAGTAGGCGAGGCCGAAACCGGCCAGCGCCCAGCCGGCGAAGAGGAAGGCGACCGGAAGTCCCACCGCGGGCGTGATCGGGTACAGCGCGAACAACGCCCAGCCGATCGCGCCGGACAGCAGTGGACGGCCAGGGCGGACGCGCATGGCGATCGCGCCGCCCGCGACCCCGCCCGCGCCGAAGGCGGCCATCCCGATGCCCAGCGCGGTCGAACCGTAGTCCGAGACGACCAGGTCCGCGCCGACCGGCAGGGACACGCCCGCCACGAAGCAGCCGTACACCAGGTGGATCGCGATCACGCCCCAGAGCCAGCCGCGGGCGGCGAACTCCCGCCAGCCTTCGACCAGCTGACGCCAGAACGACGGTTCACTGTCCTCAGTGGACTTCACCGGGGTCAGCCGCAGGGCGAACAGGCAGACGGCGCTGATCCCGTACGTCGCGGCATAGATCCCGAACACGGTCCCGGTGCCGGCGACGGCGACCAGCACACCGGCGAGCGCCGGGCCGAGCACGCCCGAGATCGCTTCGGAAATCCGCAAGATCCCGTTCGCGCCCTGGACGTCCTCCGCGACCTGCGGGACCATGCTCGCCACACCGGGCTGGAACAACGCGGTGGCGGCACCGCTGAGGAACTGCAGGACGACGATCATCGGCAGCGACGGCGTTCCGACGGCGAAGGCGACCGCCATCCCGCCCTGGACGACCAGCCGGACGAGGTCCGCGATGATCATCATCCGGCGCGGCGTGAACCGGTCCGCGAGCACACCGCCGAACAGCATGAACAGCGCGAGCGCGCCCATCCACGCGCCGAGGGCGTAACCGACGCCGTCGATCCCGTGACCCGCCGCCAGCACGGCGATCGAGAGCGCGACGGGCAGCATCGCGTCGCCCAGCATCGACCCGCTGCGCGCGGTGAGATAGAGCTTGAAGTTGCCGGACCAGAGCCGTCCGGCGGCCGGTTTTCCTTCACCGGTCAGGGTTTCCGTGTCATGACTCATACCGGCAGCTCCCGCCCGCTCGCGGAGTCGATGGCCGTGGCCGCCCAGGCGCCCGGATCCAGCGGATCGGCGGGAGGCCCGGCGCAGATCACGTAGTGGTGCGGTGCCAGCGCGGTCGGCCGTCCCGGCAGCGCGGCCAGTACTTCGGCGTGCAGGTCCGCGGGCGTCGCCGGGCCGGTCAGGTGACACACCAGCCGGTGACCCAGGACGTCGTCGGGCTCCGCGGTCACCAGATGCGGCCGGTCGCCGAGGACGGCGGAGACCAGTTCCCGGACGGCGTCCAGCTCGACCCAGCACGAATCCGAGAGGTACCAGCCTTCCCCCCGTTCGATGGGGGCGAGCGTGGTGAGCGAATGCAGTTCCTTCACTGGAAGATCCGCCTCGGCCGCCGCACGCAGCAACGCCAGGAGGCCGCGGCCGAACTCGGTCACCTCGGAGGCGTCGAGACAGCCGGGGTCGACCCACAGCGTCAGATCCAGTTCCGTGTCGAGGCGGTACAGGCAGCCGAAGAAGCGGGTCGGGATGTCCTCCTGGGGCAGTAGCTCCAGCGTGCCACCGATTTCGGGGTCGTCTTCGACGTCCGGACCACCCGGCAGCCACACCGACGGCAGCCTGCTGTACGCGGCGCGAGGAGGCTCGCCGACCGCGGTGTCGCCCAGCGCGCTCATGTCGTTGAACACGAGATCCCTGGCGAAGGAGAAACCCCGTTCGTTGGTGACGCGGGTGATCACTTCCCAGATGGCGTCGGCTTCGAACCAGCTGTGCCGGTACGCGGGCACGGAAGCGGCGCGGACGGCGTGGACCAGTTCGTCGAACGTCTCCGGGATGGTGACCGGGAGCAGCGCGTCCTGCGCCATCGAACCGAAGAAACGGCGCAACTGCTTGAGCACCCGGTTACCCGACAACGACGTCGTCACGCAGGTGGATTGCGCGGTCCGGTGCGCGATCAGCGCGTTGAGCGCGGCGAGGGCGATGGCGGAGGGGCTCGCGCTGGTCCGCTCGGCGATCGCCGCGATATGGCCCATCGCGGCTCGTGAACGGACTCGCAGCCCGGGCCGGAGGAAGTCGGTCCCGGTGGCGGGCATGGGGAACATCGCCTGCGGAACCGTGCGCAGCTTGCTTTCCCAGTACCGCGTCGCCGCTTGTCCCAGCCGCTGCACCGCGGGCGTCTTCTCGAGTTCGACGACGTCGAGAGGCTGTGGCGAGTCGTCCTCGGGCAGCTCGCGTCCTGCGGCCAGCTCGGTCCATTCGCCGAGGAGGAGTTCGCAGGTGGCGACGTCCATCGCGGCGTGGCTCACCACCCAGACGAGCCGGCGCGGGACGGCGTTCTCGGTCACCACGGCGAGCCGCAGCGGCAGCTCCGCGGTCAGATCGAAGACCCGGGATCGCAGGGCGCGCGCGGTGTCCTCGGCCGTCTGGAGGACGTCGCCGCCGCTCTCGACGACTTCGACATCCAGCTTGCTTTCCGCGAGCACGTGCTGGAGCGTCCGGTCGCCGAACGAGTACGTCGTCCGCAGCGACTCGTGGCGTTCGAGCAGCACCCGGATCCAGGTGGCGACCCGCTCAAGCGGCGCGCCGGGCACGTCGAACACCATCGCGAGGTTGAGCCGCGTCGGATCGTCGTCGAGGGTGATGGCGCGGACGATGTTCGCGTGGCCGAACGCCAGCGGACCGGAGCGAGCCGTCTTGCCGGTGAAACGGACCTGGAACCGGGTCATTTCGTCACCTCGTGGGTCGGGCGGGGCAGGGGAGCGGCGGTGGTCTCGAACCGGCAGAAGGCGACTGTCGCGTCGTCGTGGTGTTTCCCGGCGAAGTGGCCCGGCGCGGTACGGAGTTCGGCGCGGCGGGTCTCGCCGACGACGGCTGCCGGGCCGTCGAACTCGGCGACGTCGAGCAGCTGGTGCCAGGTCCACCCGTAGCGTTCGACGAGCCGGTACGCGCCGTCGGTGAGGAGCGCGGCGCGCCGCAGTCGCGAGAGTTCCACGGTGCCGGTGCGGGCCTGATCCGCGGCGGCCGGATCACTGCCCGCGACCCAGAACCCGCCGGGCGCGTTGCGCAAGGGCCGGACCTCCTGCCAGGACAGGTGCAGCAGCCGGTCGATCCGGTCGTCGATGACGGCCTCGACGGTGCCGTCGAGCCCTTCGAGCACCACCGCCGAATCGCTGAGCACCAGGTAGTCGGCGAGTCCGTCCCGTTCGCGCAGGATCGCCACGGTCGCGGTCGGGCCGCAGGGATTGCCGAGATCGCAGGTGCCGGAGTGGGCGTCGCGGACCGACTCGATGGCCGCGCGGAGGACGGCGCGCAGGTCTTCGGCGGGACGTTCGACGAGGAGCCGGTCCAGCGCGGTGCCGAGCCTCGCCACCAGCCAGCGGACGTCGTGCACGCAGCCGGTCTCCGCGCCCGGTTCCGCCGTCGCACCGTCGATGACCAGCGCGTGATACCGGCCCGACAGCACCAGATCCTCGTTGACCAGGCCGTCACCCGGCTGGGAGAGACGATCGACTTTCATGCTTCTTCCTTTTCGTAGGCGAGCCACTGGGCCAGTGCGCGGATGCCTTGCTCGAGTTCCGTCGCCGGTTCGTCGGCGACCAGGGGAGGGGCGGACGGGCCGGGCGGCGAGGCCGGCCAGCTGACCGGAACCCGCCGGACGGCGCGGGCGACCGCGTCGGCCAGTTCCCGGCTGGTCAGCGGGGACGGCGTCGCGACGGTCCGCCGCGGCACCGGCTGGTGCAGCAGGTGGTGCACCGCGAGCGCGATGTCCCGGATGTAGGCGGGCCGGTGGGTCGCCCCCGCCGGAACGTCGGCCAGGATCGGTTGTGCCAGCAGGGCTTGCCGGGTGAACGTCTCCAGGACGGAATAGCCCTCGATACCGGGCCCGTAAGGCGAGCCGGTCCGCAGGACGCTGGTGCCCGGCGTGGCGGCGGGGACGGGTGCGCCGGGAGGACAGACCTGGACCACGTGCCGCGCCGTCACGGGCGGGAGCGTGGAACCGGGTTCGGCGACGTGGACCACGGCGTCGACGTCCGGCCCGTCGCTTCCGCCCAGGACCTCGTATCCGCGATCGGCCAGATGACACGCGATCTCCCGGCCGAGCGGGAGGTGAGTGCCGGTGACGAGGACGCGTTCCCGCCGGCGCGCGGGTGAACGTCGTGCCCTGGTACCGGCTTCGTAGCCGAGACGGGCCAATTCGGACAGAGCGGGCCGCAGCGTCCGGAGCGTGGAAGCGCCGACGGTGGTGCACACACCGCCCGCGCCGATCGTGCCCAGCGCGAGCGAGCCGACCCGGTCGAGCCGGCGGCCGGTCCCGAGCGCGCCGAGGAGGTAGGCGGTGGTCCAGAGCCCTTCGACGGCTTCTTCGTCGAGATGCCGTTCCAGCTCGTCGAGCGCGTCGAACACCGACCCGGTGACGTCGAGCCGTTTCTTCTGGCAGGCGTCGAAATCCAGCCCCGCCCGGCCGAAGTACCGCTCGGCGTCGATGGTCGTCCGTCTTCCGCCGTCACGGACGACGCACTGGGCGATCCCGTGCTTGAAGAACGGGATGACGTCGGGATCGAGCGGGCCCGCGCCGAGCGACCAGTCGTCGCCGGGCGGGACGGCGAAGCAGGCCGACCGCCGCGAGCCGTGGGAGTCGTTGCGGAGGACGCTGGGTTCGTCCGCGTGCTCGACGAGATTCGGCGCGACCAGGAGCACCGGTACCCCGGCCGCGCGCAGGTACCGGGACATGACGACGTCGTCGGGCCAGGTCGAGCCGTGCGCTTCGGCGAAATCCGCGAAACCGGCCGCGATCCCCGCGGGAAGGGCGAGCGCGACGGTCGGGGTGTACTCGTGGGTCGCGGTGACCCATCTCGCCCCGGCCAGCGCGGCGAGCCGCACGGCGGCGCCGTTGCGGGAGTTCCAGTTGGTGTAGAAGGCGATCGCGGCGTCGGGCGCGGCCGCGACGGCGGCCAGGGCGTGGTCGAAGAAGCCCTCGGCGGGAACGGCGTCGTCCTGGAGGACCAGGTGGTGGGTCGTGCCTTCGGCGATCGCGGACCAGGCCCGGATCGCGGTGCGCAGGGCGGTCGGCGGTCCGGCGGGCTCCGGGTCGCCGACCGGTCGCAGCGCCCCGGCGGGCGCGGCGGCCAGCAGACGGCCGGTGAGTCCCGGCCGCCGCGGATGGGTCATGACGGCACCGGTGAGCACTATGTCGTGGCGGGGAGTCGGAGTGGTCACGTGGCAGGTCCAATCAGGACGTGAATTCGAGACGATCCAGAACGGAATCTAGGTCGGTCCCTGCCGGCGCCACCAGAATTTGGCCGAAAGCGGACTCGGTGACCGGCGAAAGAGACATCGATCGGCGACGCCGATAATGATCAATCCATAATGGACGAAGAATGCGGCCGGAACCGGACAGTCGCTTCAGCCGAGTGTGTCGGCGGGAAGCCACCCGCATTCCGCGGCCCGGAATCCGAGTTCGAACCGGCTTCTCGCGCCGACGCGGGCCATGAGGACGTTCACGTACCGCCGAACGGTCCTCGCGGATACGCCCAGCCGGTTCGCGACCGCTTCATCGGTCATTCCGTCGACCAGGCAGCGCAGGATCGCCTGTTCGAACTCGTCCGGCCGAGCGGACGTCATCTCCCAGGGCGTCGCCTCCTCCCAGCGAGGGTCGAAGGCGTCGGCGAGGGCGGTGATCAACGTCGGCGTCGTCACCATGAGCAAACCTCTGGCGTCGTCACCACCCGAAGGGACCAGTGCCAGTCTGCGGTCTATCAAAAGAGATTCTTCGATCGCCCGATCGGTCACCTTGACCCGGAGCCCGTGCCGCACCGCCTCGATGAGCTCGCCGCGCGCGTGCTCCGCCGGTGTCGTGCACAGCAGCCGGACCCGGACGTGCGGCGGGAAGGCGCCGCGGCGCGCGGCCGCGGTGACGGTCCCGCCGAACCACGGCGAACCGCCCGTCGCGGTGGTCAGCACTTCCCGTCTTGCGGTGGAAACCAGATCGAGTACAGTCGACAGGCTCGTTCCAACGGTCGGGTTCGGAGCGGATGACGCAGACACTGACCTTGCCCCCAGGCGTGTTCGTCCTACACGGTCACTCTTTGTTTTCCCGCCAGCTGAATTCTTGTTCCGAAGCATGCGGAGACCCGGTATAAATTTGGTATGGACCACTAATCCGGGAAGGTCGCGAGCACTTCGCGATTATTCCGGCGAGGTGAGTGGGGTGTATATGGAGTTCACGATTCTCGGGTCGCTCGGTGTCCGCGACGGAAATACCGAACTCGATCTTGGCGCCCCGAAAGTCCACCGTCTGCTGGCGCTGCTGCTCCATCGCGCGGGCGAGGTGGTGCCGGTGAGCGCGCTGGTCGACGGCCTGTGGGCGGGCCGCCCGCCACGCACCGCGCTGAAGAACCTCCAGCTCTACGTCCTCCAGCTCCGCCGCGCGCTGGCGGATCCGGATCGCGTGGTGCACCGCAGACCCGGCTATCTGCTGGTGGTCAACCCCGGCGAACTGGACGTGCGGCGGTTCGAGGACCTCGCCGACCAGGCCCGCGCGGCACACGAGCGGCGGAACGCGGTCGTCGCCGGAAGTCTCGCGCGGCAGGCACTCGCGGTCTGGCAGGGACCTCCGTTCAGCGGGCTGGCCGACAGCTGCGCCACCCTCCAGGTCGAGGCGGACCGGCTGCAGGAGCGACGGCTGGTCCTGCTGGGGCAGCGCATCGACGCGGATCTGGCGCTCGGCAGACACGCGGACGTCGTCGCCGAACTCACCGAGCTGGTCTCGGACCATCCGTTGCGGGAACATTTCCAGGCTCAGCTCATGCTCGCGCTCTACCGGTCCCGGCGCCAGGCCGAGGCACTCAAGGTCTACCGCCGGGCACGCGCCCTGCTCACCGGAGAGCTCGGTCTCGAGCCGGGTGCGGAGCTGACCGACCTCGCCCAGGCCATCCTGCGCACCGATCCGGCACTGGACCTGCCCATCGCCGAGCAGCCGGTTTCCGCCGGGCCGAGGCAGCTGCCCGCCGCGGTGCCGACGTTCACCGGCCGCGCCGCCCAGCTGCGCCGGATCGACGCCCTGGTCGCCGGCGGCGCACCGGTGATCATCGTCAGCGGCACCGCGGGGGTGGGCAAGACCGCGCTGGCACTGCAATGGGCGCACGGCGCGCTCGACCGGTTCCCCGACGGCCAGCTCTACCTGAATCTGCACGGCTACGCGCGGTCGGCCACGGTGACCGCGGCCGAGGCGCTGGTCCGGCTCGTGCGCTCGCTGGGTGTCCCGCCCGACCGGATACCGGTGGACCCCGACGAACTGGCCGCGCTCTACCGGTCCGAGCTCGCGGGCAAACGGATGCTCGTGGTGCTCGACAACGCCGGCACGGCCGATCAGGTGCGGCCACTGCTGCCCGGCCGTCCCGGCAGCCTCGTCGTGGTGACCGGCAGGCAGGAACTGCCAGGGCTCGTCGTCCTGCACGACGCGGGTGCCGTCCGGCTCGACCTGCTGACCGAAGAGGACGGGCTCAAGCTGCTCGCCAGGCTCGTCGGCACGCACCGGGTGAAGGAGGAACGCCGGGCGGCGGCGACGCTGGTCCGGTTGTGCGCCGGGCTGCCGCTCGCGTTGCGGATCGCGGCCGCGGACATCGGCATCGGCCGGGACCGGCCGATCGGCGCCGTGGTCGACGGGCTGCTGCGGACCGACCGGCTGGACCGGCTCGGAGTCGACGGCGACCCGTCGACCGCGGTCCGCGCCGCGTTCGCGCTCTCGTACCGGAGGCTCGGACCGGCCGCCCGGCGCTTGTTCCGGATGCTCGGCGTGGTCCAGGTGCCGGACTTCACCGCACGGTCGACAGCCGCGCTCGCCGGGCAGGTCCCCGAGAACACGTCCCAGGCGCTCGCCGAACTGGAGCGCGCACATCTCCTCGCCCGGAGCGACGACGGCCGGTACCAGTGCCATGACCTCCTTCGGCTGTACGCGACCGAACGCGCGCGGGCCGAGGACGGCCCGGCCGAACGCGACGCGGCCAGAATCCGGCTGTTCGGCTGGTATCTCGCGACGGCGACCGTGGCGGTCACGCGGATCACGCCGCAGATCCTCCGGCTTCGTGAAGGAGCCGAATTCGGCGAGACCGACGTCGTCTTCGATGACGAAGCCGAGGCGCTGGAGTGGCTCGAAGCGGAACGCGCCGACCTCGTGGCCATCGTCCACGACGCCGCCGCGCAGGGCCCGCACCGCGTCGTCTGGTTATTGGCGGACGCCCTTCGCGGCTTCTTCTGGCTCAGAAGGCATTCCGTGGACTGGGTCGCCGTCGCGAAGGCCGGGCTGGCCGCGGCGGTCGTGGACGGTGAGCCGCGCGGCCGGATCGCCGCCTTGCAAAGCCTCGCGCAGGTGTATCGCGGGCTTGGCGACTACGCGGCCGCCGTCACGCACTACACCAGGGCGTTGGAGCTGGCGACCGCCGAACGGTGGCCGGAGGCGGAAGCCGCCGCGCGCGGCAATCTCGCCGGAGTCCACTGGGAGCTCGGCGCGCTCGACGAGGCCGTCGCCGAACTCGACCGCGCGATCGAACTGAACAGCCGGATGGGCTGGGAAGCGGGACTTTCGGCCAACCTGCACAACATCGGGACACTGCTGCGGGAGCTGGGCAAACCGCGGGAAGCCATCCGGCGGCTGGCACAGGCCCTTTCACTCATCGAACGCGCCGGCAACCGCGACGGCGCCGCGCACGTGTACACCACGCTCGGCGAGGTCTATCTCGACCTCGGCAGGCTGACCGATGCGCGTGAGTCGCTGTCGAAGGGTGTTTCCCTGCACCGGGAGAACGGCGCTCGTTACGGCGAGACGACCGCGCTCTGCTCGCTGGCGGCGGTATGCGCCGAGACCGGGGAATTCGCCGAAGCGGCCGAGCACGCCGAGGCGATGCTGGAACTGGCCCGGGAGACAGGTGATCGCCGGGCGGAGGCGAACGCGCTCGCGGCGCTGGCCGAATTCGGCGGCCGGACCGAGTTGTCCGTGGCTCCCGAGGTCCTGGCCGGACAGGCGGTCGAACTCGCGCACGAGATCCACTACACCCGCGCGGAGATCGTCAGCCTGCTGGCACTGGCCGAGGTATGTCGTCGTGGCGGGCGGCTCGACGACGCCGTCACGCATGCGGGCACGGCCGCGGAACTGGCCGCACGGCGGGACTTCCGGCTCCTCGCGGCCCGGGCGCAGACGGTGCTGGCCACCACCCGGCGGGACCGCGGCGACCGGGAACAGGCGGTCGAGTGCGCCGAGCGGGCGCTGATACTGCATCGCGGCACCGGCAACCGGATCGGCGAGGGACACGCGCTCGCCGTCCTCGGCGAAGTCACGGTAAAAGGGGATCCCGGTGCCGGGCAGGGAATTCTGCGTAAGGCACACGACATCCTCGCCGACTGTGGTTCGGTCGAGCGATTCCGGGTGGCGGACCTCCTGGCGACCTGAGGTCAGGCCGTCCCCAGCGCGACCGCGATCACGAGCCCCCGCTCACAGGAAATGGAGACGTCGACCCGCTCGACGCCCAGCGCGCGGGCGCGTTCGGACGCCACACCGCGCAACTCCACCGACGTCGCGCCCGCTCCGGAACGCCGGATCACGATTTGGGCGGGTGGAACCGGACCGGACAGGCACGTCCTGAGCACCTTCAGCACCGCCTCCTTCGCGGCGAACCGGCAAGCGAGACAGACACTGTCCTCCGTCGCGAGGTCGTCGAGTTCCTCCTGGGAGAACAGGAACTTCAGGAACCAGCCGCGCCGCGCGAGCAGGTCGAGTTCGGCCACGCGCAGCGCGTCCACTCCGACGAGCGTGGTCATACGTTCCTGGTCCCTTCGCACTTCGCCCCGGTCGCCCGGTCGAGTGGGTCGTGAGTGGCGATTCGTGTTCTCTTGAGTAAGTCAAGTGTGTCGTGGTCGCGGGCGGGTCGATGGTGGGGCGAAGGCTCCCTTCGCCGCGTCTAATGCGGAGAAGGGAGCCGTCGCCCCCGCCCCGCCTCCGCGCCGACGACCGCGCCGCCGGCGTCCGTGTCGCGCAAGCCCCGGTCGCGCCCCCAGAT